>DWUR01000099.1 GCA_019120635.1 Candidatus Corynebacterium intestinavium
GCGGGGGCAGGGCGCGGAGATCGGCAACTGGGTGGTGACGATCGCCATCGCCTTGCTCTTCTTCCTCTACGGTGCTCGCCTGCACCCGCGGGAGGCGCTGGAGGGCCTGATGCACTGGCGGCTGCACCTGCTGATCGCGGCCTTCACCTTCGCGATTTTCCCGCTGGTTGGTGTTGTGCTGCGGCCGCTGTCTGGGTTGATCGGTCAGGAGATGTACCTGGGCATCTTGTTCATGACGTTGGTGCCCTCCACGGTGCAGTCCTCGGTGGCGTTCACGTCGATCGCCCGGGGTAATGTGGCCGCCTCCATCGTCGCGGCGAGTGCGTCTAGCTTGCTGGGTGTGGTGTTGACGCCGCTGCTGGTGCTGTTGTTGATGTCCAACGCGGAGGGTGGTTTCCATATCGACGCCAGCACCTTCTACAAGATCGGTCTGCAGCTGTTCTTGCCCTTCGTGGTGGGGCAGCTGTTGCGGCCGTGGGTGAAGGATTTCGCGGCGTCGAAGGCGACGAAGAAGGTGGATCAGATCTCCATCGGGCTGGTGGTGTACGTGTCCTTCTCCGAGGGGATCGTGGACGGGATCTGGTCGACGATCAGCTGGGTGAGCGTGACCGGCCTGGTGCTGGGGTCGGTGGCGCTGGTGTACCTGATGCTTGCGCTCTCCTCGCTCGCGGCCCGGAAGCTGGGCTTTAACTATGAAGATCAGGTGGCGATCCAGTTCGCGGGGACGAAGAAGTCCCTGGCCTCCGGTTTGCCGATGGCTGCGGTGATGTTCGGCGGGGGCGGGCTGGGGATGATGATCCTGCCGCTGATGATTTTCCACCAGGTGCAGCTGATTATTTGTTCTTTCCGGGCTTCCAGCTATGCCGCGAAGCATGAGGAGGCCCCGGAGCGCGCGACGACCTGGTAGCGGCCGGCTCACGAGCCTTGCCTCACTGCCGCGGGGCGTTGGGGGAGCGCCGGTGGGAACCCACGGCCTCGTAGCGGCCCTAGCTGCGCTTGAAGTAGCCGATGCGGGGCCGGAAGCCCTGCGGGTGCTTCAGCTGCGCGACGGCGTCCGCGATGATGAGGCGGAAGCGGGGCTTCATTGGGGGCAGTTGGGCCACGGAGAACCAACCAACATCGGTGGATTCTTCGTCGCCGACGATGGGTTCGGCGAGTGAATCGTAGTCGGGGAGTGTGGGGTCGAGGGGGTTGGCGTCCTTATCGGTGAGGACGCACCGCATCGCGGTATCCATGTATGCGGTCTGGTCCCCGTTGGGGTAGGTGACCTGGTCGGTGGCGCCGACGCCGAGGAGTGCGGCGACGGTGACGTATAGGCCGGTTTCCTCTTTGACTTCGCGGATGGCGGCGACGTGGGGTTCCTCGCCGGGGTCGACGATGCCGCAGACGGGCGTCCATTCGCCGTTGTCGGCGCGTTTGACCAGCAGGACTTTCGGGACTTCCCAGAGTGGGGCTTCGGGTGGGACTTCCTTGAGGACGATCGCGGTGATGCCGGGGAGCCAGAGTGGGTCGGTGCCGATTTTTTCGCGCAGGTTGAGGATGAACTCGGGGGTTGCCATGCCTGCAGTGTAGCTGGGTGAGCGGTGGGGTTGGCTGCGCTTGGAGATCACACACGGCACTTGTTCGGCTTGGGTGAAAACTTATGACGCGCTGAACCAGCAGAGCATAACTGGTCTCACCCGGGCTGAGGACTGTGCCATTTGCGCAGCTCGAGCTGACTCCAATCTTCGCTACCTTTGCTGAGCGTCCCACCAGCCCCGCAGCTCCGCGATGGCCTCATCCCGGCCCAACGGCCCCCGGTCCAAACGCAGCTCCTTCAAGAACGCCCACGCCTGGCCCACCTCCGGGCCCGGCTTCAGACCCAGGATCTCCATGATCTCGTTGCCATCCAGGTCCGGGCGCACCGCGGCCAGGTCTTCCTTCTCCTTCAGTTCCTCAATGCGCCGCTCGAGGTCGTCGTAATTACGGCGCAGGCGCGCCCCCTTGCGCTTATTACGGGTCGTGCAATCCGCCCGCACCAACATGTGCAGCTTTGGCAGCAAATCACCCGCATCAGTCACATACCGGCGCACCGCCGAATCCGTCCACGCGCTATCTCCATAGCCATAAAAACGCATGTGCAGGAACACCAGCTGGGAAATATCCTTCACCAACTGCTTAGAAAACTTCAGCTTCCGCAGCCGGCGGCGCACCAACTTTGCGCCCACCACCTCGTGCTGGTGGAAAGTCACCTGGCCCGACTCCGTAAACGCACGAGTATCCGGCTTCCCGCAGTCATGCAGCAACGCGGCCCAACGCAGCTCCAGGTCCGGGGCCACACCGTAGTTCTGCTCCTGAACCAGCGCATTGCGCAGCACCGTCAGGGAGTGCCAGTACACGTCCTTGTGCTGCTTGTGCTCATCCTGGGTCATTCGCAGGCGCGGCAGCTCCGGGAGAACGAAATCTGCCAGACCGGCCTCCACCATCAGGTCCAGGCCCTCCCACGGGGCCGTGCCGAGCAGCAACTTATTCAACTCCACGGCCACGCGCTCCACCGTGATCCGCTGGATCTGATCCGCCATCGCCGCCATCGCCTCAGCCACCCGGGGAGCGACCGCAAACCCCAGCTGAGAAACAAACCGGCAGGCCCGCAGCATGCGCAACGGATCGTCCCGGAAACTCACCTCCGGACTATCCGGGGTATCCAGCACCCCGGCAGCCACATCAGCCAACCCGCCCAACGGGTCACAGAACTCGTGCTCCCCGTCCGCGGAAAGCTTCAATGCCATCGCATTCGCCCGGAAATCCCGGCGCACCAGATCACCCTCCAGGGTGTCGCCGAAGGTGACCTCCGGGTTGCGGGACTGGCCGTCATACTGATCCGCCCGGAAGGTGGTGATCTCCACCTCCAGGCCACCAACCAGCGCAGACACCGTGCCGAACTCGATACCCGTATCCCACACGGTCTCGGCCATCGGCTCCAGGATCCCCATCACCACATCCGGGCGGGCATCCGTGGTGAAATCCAGGTCATGGCTCAGGCGCGCGAGCATCGCATCCCGCACCGAGCCACCCACCAGGTAGAGCTCGTGGCCCGCCCCCTCGAAGGCCTGGGCCAGCCGGCGCAGCGTCGCATCATTGCGGCGCAGGGACTGCCACGCGGCCCCCAGCATCGCCGCCTGCTTAGCCTGCGTATCCCCGGCTACCTCGGCAGCGCCCGGCCCAGCGCCAGCATCGGCTCCAGCGTCAGCCGTCGCGCCATCTGCAGTCTCATTCGCCCTCGTAGTCACGCGCAATACCTTACTTCATGCCCCAACACCCCCACACGGCACCGGTCACCCGCCCGGCGGCCACCACCGGCACGCCCAACAGCCGCCGACGGTTCCCCCAAGCCCCAGGCGAGCAGCTACTATAAACAGAATGAACACGAACGACAGCGCCACCACGAGCAGCGGTTCGCCCCGCAGCACGCGCCGCCGTTCGCAGCAGGACGAACAGCCACAGCGCGAGAACCAGCGCCGCCCAAAAAACGCCAAGAACGCGAAAAACAACCGCAAGGGTAAAGGCCGCGGCAACCAGCAGGACCAGCAGGGCGAAAGCAACCGCAATAACCGCGGCTCGAACCGCAACAACCGCTCCGGGGCCAACCGCAACAACCCGAAGCGAACCGGCAGCCGTCGTACCAAACAGGGCAAGCAGAACCGCACCCACCTGGAGCACTCCGACCTGCCGCTCTCGGTGGAAACCTCCGCGGGCGGGCTCGTCCTCACCGGCCTGGCCGAAGCCGTGCGCCCCAACGGCAGCGTGGACATGTCCAAGATCTACGCCGCCCTCATCGGCCGCGTCGACCGCCGCGGACGCCTCCTGTGGTCCATGCCCAAAGGCCACGTCGAAGAACACGAATCCCACCACAGCACCGCCGAACGCGAAGTGTGGGAGGAAACCGGCATCGCCGGGACCGTCATCGACGAACTCGGCACCATCGACTACTGGTTCGTCTCCGAAGGCACCCGCATCCACAAGACCGTCCACCACCACCTGCTGCGCTACGTGGACGGCCAGTTCAACGACGAAGACCCCGAGGTCACCGAAGTCACCTGGGTTCCCGTGAACCACCTGGTCGAACGCCTCGCCTACGCCGACGAACGCCGCCTGGCCCGCCGCGCCCTCGACACGCTGCCGAAGCACGCCCGCGCGGAAGCGGAAGCAGGCCGCGCCACCCCGCGTTAGGAGGGCTGCATGGCTGCCAGAATCCGCCCCGCCACCGCCCTCGCGCTCGGCTCCCTCCTTTGCGCCGGGTGGGTTACCGCCGTGCCCGGCCCGCTCGCCGATTCCGCGCTGCCCGCAGCAACCGCACAGCCTGCTGCGTCTGCACAGCCCGCCGCGGACGCCCAAACCCCCGAGCAGGCCACCACCTTCCACCAGACAGAAGCCACGGACTGGGCCAACCCGAACGCCCGCTCCACCGACCCCAATCGGGGCATTAACCTGCAGATTCGCAGCATCACCCCGCGCTTCCTCAGCCCGGAGGACACTGACCCGCAGACCTACTCCCTGCGCATCCGCAACACCAGTCCCGGCACCATCCGGGGGCTCACGCTGAGCCTGAAAACCGCCCCCGCCGCCGGCAGCCCCGCCC
>DWUR01000100.1 GCA_019120635.1 Candidatus Corynebacterium intestinavium
ATGCGGAGACCGACTACGGCACCCTCGTGGCCCGGGGTGGGGCGGGCGAGCAGCCCGCCATCGGGCAGACCGTGGTGCTTTCCCCGGCGGCAGGCGCCCGGATCCACTTCTTCGACGCCCAGACCCAGGAGCGGGTCGGGGGTAACAGCCGGGGCTAGAATTCACCACTAGAAAGATATTCATCGTGGGATCTACCCCCCGATTACCTAAACTTGGGGTGCAGACTTTTCAGCTTTCCCGCTGACTGCCAATCATCAGCGTGCCCCGACGGCGCGTTGGTGGGTGGCTTCCCTGTACTCTCGCCGGGGACGGTCAGCCGGGAATACCTCCTAGAAAGGCTCCACTATGGCAAACCAGTACAAGAAGATGCTGGCCATCCTCGCGGCATCCGGCATGGCTCTGGCAGCCTGCTCCGACGGCGGCTCCGACGACTCCGCCAAGGGCCAGGAGGGCGCCGACGCTCGCGGCCCCATCACCTTCGCGATGGGCAAGAACGACACCGACAAGCTCCGCCCGATCATCGATGCGTGGAACAAGGAGCACCCGGACGAGCAGGTGAAGCTCCAGGAGCTCGCCGGTGAGGCCGACGCCCAGCGCGACACCCTGGTGCAGTCCCTGCAGGCGGGTCAGGATGACATCGACGTCATGGCACTGGACGTCGTCTGGACCGCGCAGTTCGCAGCCAACGGCTGGCTCGCACCGCTGGAGGGCGACCTCGAGGTCGACACCAGCAAGCTGCTGCAGCCGACCGTGGAGTCCGCAACCTACAACGACAAGCTCTACGCGCTGCCGCAGAACACCAACGCGCAGCTGCTGTACCGCAACACCGATATCGTCAAGGAGACCCCGGAGAACTGGGACGCGCTCGTCGAGAAGTGCAAGGAGGTCAAGGACCAGGACTGCCTGACCGCGACCCTGAAGCAGTACGAGGGCCTGACCGTCATGACCGACAGCTTCATGCGCGGCTGGGGCGGGGCCATCATGGACGAGGACGGCAACGTCACCGTCACCGATGAGAAGTCCCAGGAGGGCCTGCAGGCTCTCGTGGACGCCTACCAAGACAAGACCATCTCCTCCGCCTCCACCGGCGCAACCGAGGAAGAAGTCAACCTCGCCTTCACGCAGGGCCAGACCGCAATGGCCATCAACTGGCCGTACATGTACACCAACGCCGAGGAGGAGGGCTCCGCGGTGAAGGGCAAGACCGAGGTCTCCCCGCTGGTCGGTAAGGACGGCGTCGGCGTGTCCACCCTGGGTGGCTACAACAACGGCATCAACATCAACTCCAAGCACAAGGCCACGGCCAAGGAGTTCATCGAGTTCATCATCAACGAGGAGAACCAGCGTTCCTTCGCCAAGGCATCCTTCCCGCCGGTGCTGGCAAGCATCTACGACGAGGAGGACATCCAGGAGGAGTTCCCGTACATGGAGGCACTGAAGGTCTCCCTGGAGAACGCGAAGCCACGCCCGGCCTCCCCGACCTACGACGCTCTGTCCAAGGCGGTGCAGGACAACTCCTACGCAGCGCTGACCCAGAAGCGCGAGGTCGAGAAGGCTACCGAGGACATGAAGAAGGCCATCGAGTCCGCTCAGGGCTAAGCACCTCTTCACCCCCTCGTCGCTACTCGCGATATTCGGGCGGCCACCGCATCACCGCGATGTGGTGGCCGCCTCGCCATTTCTGTCGAGGGTGGCGACTATGCTTTTTATGCAACCCGCCCGCTGGTCCCCCGGCGGGCTCGTCAACGGCAAAAGGAGAAAGCCTGTGAGCACCTCGCCGACATCGGCGGCACCGGCCGACCAGGCGCCTGCACCGGGTACCGCGCCGCACGGCAGGAAGGCGAAGGCGACGCGCCCCAGCAAGCCCCGCCGCGACCTGCGCGCGGTCTGGCTCGTCGGCCCGGCCATGCTGCTGCTGGCCCTGGTCATCGGCTACCCGCTCCTGCGGGCCATCTATCTTTCCTTCCAGGCCAACCGTCACCTCGACCCGGACACCGGCATGTTCGTGGAGGGTGGCTTCGCAGGCTTCGAGCACTACCTCACGTGGATCGCCCAGCGCTGCATGAGCCCGAACGGCACCGTGGTGGAGTGCACCTCCGGCATGCTGCCGACGGACTTCTACCCCGCGCTCGGCATCACCCTCTTCTTCGTAGTGGTCACCGTCAGCCTGGAGACCCTGCTGGGCCTGTGGATGGCACTGGTGATGAACCGCAGCTTCCTCGGCCGCGGCCTGCTGCGCGCCGCCGTGCTCGTGCCGTGGGCGATCCCCACCGCCGTGACCGCGAAGCTCTGGCAGTTCATCTTCGCCGACCAGGGCATCATCAACTCCCTGCTCGGCACCCAGATCCACTGGACCACCGACCCCTGGGCCGCCCGCTTCGCGGTGATCATCGCGGATGTGTGGAAGACCGCCCCCTTCATGGCGCTGCTGATCCTCGCCGGCCTGCAGATGATCCCGCAGGGCGTCTACGAGGCCGCCTGCGTGGACGGCGCCTCCAAGTGGCAGCAGTTCACCCAGATCACCCTGCCGCTGGTCCGCCCGGCGCTGATGGTAGCGGTGCTCTTCCGCACCCTGGACGCGCTGCGCATGTACGACCTGCCGGTCATCATGATCTCCGAGTCCTCCAACTCCCCCACCGCCGTGATCAGCCAGCTGGTGATCACGGATACCAAGCAGGGCAACTACAACTCCGCCTCCGCCCTGTCCACCCTCATCTTCCTGCTGATCTTCGGGGTGGCCTACGTGATGGTGAGGTTCCTGGGCGCCGATATCGGCGGGACCCAGGAGGCGGGCAGCAAGCCAAAGAGGTCCCTGCTGAGCAGGCTGCGCGGCGGACGCGTCGCCACGAAGAAGAAGGACGAGCAGGCTGAGACCGACCGCGGCGACGTCCCCGACAAGGGCAACGCAACGAGCGCGAAGAACGCGAACACCGTGGCTACCGCAGCGACGGGAGGACAGCGATGAAGAAGGCAACCCAGACTCTGCGTAACTACCTCGCCGTCATCGTGATTCTGGCGTGGGGGCTCGCGCCCTTCTACTGGATGGTGGTCACCGCCCTGCGTGACAAGCGCTACACCTTCTCCACCAACCCGCTGCCCAGCCACCTGACGCTGGAGAACTTCCGCGACGCGCTGGCCACCGACGCGGGCAATAACTTCCTCCGGGCGATCGGCAACTCGCTGCTCATCGGTGCGGCGACCACCGCGATTGCGCTCACGGTGGGTGTGTTCACCGCCTACGCGCTGGCCCGCGTGGACTTCCGCGGCAAGGGGCTGGTCACGGGCATCATCCTGGCGGCCTCGATGTTCCCGGGTATTGCGCTGGTCACCCCGCTGTTCCAGCTCTTCTCGAGGATCGAGTGGATCGGTACCTACCAGGCGATGATCATCCCGAATATCTCCTTCGTGCTGCCGCTGACGGTGTACACGCTGACCAGTTTCTTCCGCGAGCTGCCGTGGAAGCTGGAGGAGGCCGCCCGCGTGGACGGCGCCTCCCGTGGCCTGGCTTTCCGCAAGGTCATTCTGCCGCTGGCCACGCCCGCTCTGTTTACGACGGCCATCCTGGCGTTCATCGCGACCTGGAACGAGTTCATGCTCGCCAAGCAGCTGTCCACCCCTGCGGTGGAGCCGGTGACGGTGGCGATCGCCCGCTTCTCCGGGGCCTCGGCCTACGAGTTCCCCTACGCGGCGACGATGGCTGCCGGCGCGCTGGTGACGGTGCCGCTGGTCGTGATGGTGCTGGTCTTCCAGCGACGCATCGTCTCCGGGCTCACCGCCGGTGGCGTGAAGTAGGGGTGGTTGATCGTGTCGAAGCCTGAGCACGTGGCGCGGGACGTGCGCGAGGACCGGCCAGTCGGCGGAGCTGCCAGGAGTGGCGCTCCAACCGGCGAGGTGAACCCGGACGGCCAACGCAAGAAGCTGGTCTGGGAGTCCGCCCTAGGCTTCGTGGGCTTCTTCACCCTGCTGGCCGGGGTGCAGGCGGTGTGGAATGTCTTCCAGCCCGAGCCCTCACCCTGGCCCGGCGTGTTCTTCGCGGTCCTGTTGCTGTTGAGCTGGCTCGTGTGGCGTGGTTACCGCCGCTACCGGGAGTACTAGAGCCGAGCTCACGCAGGACAACGGTCGCCCCTGGCGGTGATGGAAAACAAAAAGCGCCCTGAGGGGCGCTTTTTCTTTGGATTTGCCGGGAGGAGCGGCTCGGCAGCCGCATTGCCCGGCAGCTGCGGCGGTTGTTAACTACTCGCCGAGGAGCTTGCGCTTGAGAGCGGCGTCCTTCTCCATGACGCTATCGCGCATATCCTCCTGGTACTTCACCATGCGCGCCATGAGCTCCGGGTCAGCCACCGCGAGCATGCGGACGGCCAGCAGGCCGGCATTCTTCGCACCATCGATGGAGACGGTGGCGGTCGGGACGCCCGCCGGCATCTGCACGATGGAGAGCAAGGAGTCCAGGCCGTCGAGGTTCTTCAGGGCACGTGGGATGCCGATGACCGGCAGCGGCGTGGCTGCGGAGACCATGCCCGGCAGGTGCGCAGCACCACCAGCGCAGGCGATGATGACCTTCACGCCGTTCTTGTGCGCCTCGCGCGCGTAGTCCAGCATGCGCTCCGGGGTGCGGTGCGCGGAGACCACACCGATTTCCATCGGGATGCCGAACTCCGCCAGCACCTCGGCGGCGGGCTCGACGGTCGGCCAGTCGGAATCGGAGCCCATGATCAGGCCGACCTGTGGGCCGGTGGGGACAGAGTTCTTGTTATCAGTCATGTTGTGCGCCTCCTGGGGCTGATCGTTTTCTAGGCCTCGGTCCAGCCGTCGGACCACTCGGCAGCGACGAGGAAGTCCGCAGCCAGGCGGGCGTCGCGGCGCAGCTGCGCCACCGCTTCGTCGGTCGCGGGCTGGTCGGCGGGCAGGGAGAGGTTCACGTGCCCGATCTTGCGGCGCGGGCGCCAATCCTTGCCGTACATGTGGATCTTCGCCGCCGGAAAGCGGCGCCACACCTGGCCCATCCGCTCGTGCATCGGCATGGCCGGGTCGGCATCGTCGTGCCCCAGCACATTGGCCATGACCGTGGCCGGCGCGGTGAGATCCGTGCTGCCCAGCGGGCGGTCCAACACCGCGCGCAGGTGCTGCTCGAACTGGCTGGTCACGGAACCGTTCTGGGTCCAGTGGCCGGTGTTGTGCGGGCGCATGGCCAGCTCGTTGACGCTGATCGCCAGCTCACCGTCCGCGTCGCGGAACTCGAAGAGCTCGACGGCGAGCACGCCGGTGACGTCCAGCTCGGTGGCGATGGTGCGGGACAGTTCGCGAGCATGATTGAGAACCTCGCCGTCGTGACCCGGTGCGGGGGCGACGGCCTCCACGCAGATGCCGCGCTCCTGCACGGACTCGGTGATCGGCCAGGCCTTCGCCTCCCCCGACGGGGTGCGGGCGACCAAGGCGGAGAGCTCGCGAACAAGCTCAACCTTCTCCTCGGCCATCAGCGGCACGCCCCTGTCCAGCAGCTCGGCGACCAGCTCTTTGAGCTCGGCCTCGGAGCCCGGGAACCACACGCCCTTGCCGTCATAACCGCCGCGGCGAGCCTTGAGGCAGACCTTGCCGCCGGTGGTAACCCAGAAGGCGGCGGCGTCCTCAGCCTTCTCGATGGCCATGAAGGCCGGGACCGGGGCACCGAGCTCGGAGAGGCGCTGGCGCTGGATCAGCTTGTCCTGCGCATTGATCAGGGCCTTCGGCTGCGGCTGGACGTTGATGCCGGCGGCGATGAGCTCATCGAGGAACTCGTTCGGCACGTGCTCGTGGTCGAAGGTCACGGCGTCGGCGTCCTTGGAAACCTCCGCGACGTGCGCTTTATTGGTGTAGTCCCCCAGCACGACGTCCGCGGTGACCTGCGCGGCGGAGGCATCGGCGGAGCCGGCGAGCACGCGGGCAGAAAGGCCCAGTTCCACGGCCTCCTGCTGCATCATGCGGGCCAGCTGGCCATCCCCAATGATGGTGACCAACGGGGCGCCCGGCGCGTGGGCGGCCGCCCGGGCGATGGACCAGTCGGCGGCGCGGGTCATGCCGGAATCGGCGGTGGAGTCGGAAGCGGATGGTGCAGAAGAATGAGCTGAATCTTTCACACGGCCAATCATAGTGCCCGCGTGTAACTGCGGATCAGGCGGACGAAGCGTTTGGCGTAGGGCACGTCCCGCAGCACGATCGGATTGCGGGTTCCCATCACGAACACGGAGACAGTAGAGCCCTTCGCCCGGGCATCCACGATGTACTCCAGCGGAACCTGTGCCGTCTGGCTACGCCAGTGCCCGGTGGCGGTGATGAGGCGCTCGTTGGTGAGCATCATCCGGCTGCGGGCGCGGAAGATCATCTGGCGCCCGCAACGCCGCCAGGCCAGGAATAGCCACAGCACCACCAGGGCGCGCCGACCCCACTGGGCGGTGAGATACAGCGGATCGTTGACGTGCAGCGCCAGCTGGCTGGGCACGGGCAGGCTATAGCCGAGCAGGCGGAGGGCCTCCGCGTCGAGGAAGTGGTCGATCAGCCCGATCAGCGCCCAGGTCACCCCGGTGATCAGCAGCAGCTCCAGCACGGGGAAGAGCAGGGAGCGGCGATTGGGGCACAGCTCGGCGAGGATCCGCTCGCCTGGCTCGAAGGTAATTTTCCCGAAGTCCATCAGCTCTCCCCTTCCGCGGGGCGCAGGTGGGTGACGTCACCGGCGGCGACGACCAGCTCACCGCCACCGTCGACGTCCACGACCAGCGCACCGGTGCCCGCCACGTCGCGGGCGACCCCGTGGGTGGTCGTGCCGTCCGGAAGGTGGACCACAACCTTCGTGCCCAGGGTGAGGACGACCTGCCGGTAGCGCGGCAGTACGCTCTGTGGCGCCCCGCCCAGCTGGATGAAGCGGCGCAGCCCACCCACCAGCTCGTCGATCAGCGCGATGGCCAGGCGGGTGCGCACGCCGGGGCCATCTTCGGTCGACTCCTGGTCGCCCGGCATGCCCTCCAGAACCAGGGAGGTCGCGTGCGGCACCGGCAGCTCCGAACGCTGAAGATCCACGTTCAAACCCAGGCCGATCACCACGATCGGTTCGGGTCCAAGCTGCACGGCCTCCACGAGGATCCCAGCGAGCTTCCGGCCGTCCACCATCACGTCATTGGGCCACTTCAGCTCCGCCGGGACCTCCGCACCGGCTGCCCGGCTCACCGCGCGCACCGCGTCCACCGCCGCGACACCGGTCAGCAGCGGTAGCAAACCCAGCCGGGTCGCCACGTCCACCCCGGGCAGCCGAACGGCCACAGAGACGATCAGCTGGCTGCTGCGCGGCGCGCCCCACGCCCGGTCCAGCCTCCCCCGGCCCTGGGTCTGTTCCTCGGCGAAGAGCACGGAGAACTCCGGCACCTCCTCGCCTGCCGCCAGTGCCGCCCGTACCTGCTCAGCGAGCTCGCTATTGGTGCTCGTCGTCTGATCGAGCACCTCCACGGCCCCACAGCCGAGGGCGGGCAGCACCTCGCGCAAGGTGGCGGCGTCGAGAAGAACACGGGAAGTTTGCATGCCCTTGATGTTAGAACACGGCGCGGACACGCCCCGCCGCCCGCAGCTGCCCAGCCCGTGTGGCGTAGGGACTGCCCCGCCACATGATCTAGACTGTGTGCCATGAATCCTCAGAATGACACGTCCACCACGGCCGGAAAGATCGCGGACCTCCGGGACCGCCTGGCACAATCCCGCCAACCCGCCGGGGAGGACGCAGTGCGCGCCGTGCACAACGCCGGTCGCCTCACTGCCCGCGAACGGGTGGAAGCACTGCTGGATGATGGCAGCTTCGTGGAGATCGACGCCCTGGCGCGCCACCGCTCCAAGGCCTTCGACCTGGAAAAGGAGCGCCCGCTGACCGATGGCGTGGTCACCGGCCACGGCACCATCGACGGCCGCCCGGTCTGCGTCTTCTCGCAGGACGCGACCCTGTTCGATGGCAAGATCGGCGAGACCACCGGCGCGAAGATCATCAAGGTACTGGAGCTGGCTCTGAAGTCCGGCACCCCGGTGATCGGTTTCTACGACGGCGCCGGTGCCCGCCTCAAGGAAGGCATCATCGCCCTGGACATGTACTCCCGCATCCTGCGCCTACAGACCCAGGCCTCCGGCGTGATCCCGCAGATCGCGGTCGTGGCCGGCGAGTGCCGTGGCATTCAGGTGCACGGGATCGCGATGTCCGACGTCGTCATCTCCGTCGACGGGCAGGGTTCCCTGTCTATGGACGCCAACCCTGGCGGGGTGGCCGAGGCCCAGGAAACCGGCACCGCCCACATCGTGGTTCCCGACGAGTCCGCTGCACAGGACACGGTTGCCGACGTGTTGAGCTACCTGCCCTCCAATAACCGGGCGATCGCCCCGGCCACGGAGCCCGTGAACACCGAGCTGGCAAACCGCCGCGCCGAGGTGGGCTCCGATGACACCGCGCTGAGCAACGAAATCGACCACCTCATCCCGGACTCCGCGTCCGAAACCTACGACGTACGCGATGTGCTGGCCGCAGTGCTGGACGAGGACAGCCTGCTGGAGCTGGGCCTGAGCTTCGCGCCGAACATCATCACCGGCTTCGCCCGCCTTGAGGGGCGAGCAATCGGCGTGATCGCCAACCAGCCGACGGTTAAGGCCGGTGGCATCGACATCGACTCCGCGGAGAAGGTCAGCTACTTCATCCAGCTCTGCGACGCCTTCAACGTGCCTCTGGTCTCCTTCGTCGATGCCCCGGGCTTCCTCCCGGAGGAGCCGGACGCGCCAGTCATCCGCCGCACCGCGAAGCTTTTCCACACCACGGCTGCAGCGTCGGTCGGCAAGATCACGGTGATCACCCGCAAGGCCACCGGCTCCGCCTACCTGGCCCTGGCTGCGAAGCGGATGGGCACGGACCTGGTCTTCGCGTGGCCGACCGCGGAGGTCGCGGTGGCGGACGCGGATACCTTCGCCGCCGAGATCGGCGTGGAAGAGGCGACCCCCCAGGATCCCTACGAGGCCGCCGCGAGCGGGCTGGTGGATGCGGTGCTGCCGCCGAGCGAGACCCGCCAGAAGCTGGTGGAAGGCCTCGGCCTGCTGGAGCGCAAGGTTGAGGACGGCTACTCGCGCAAGCACAGCATCGTCACGTTCTAGCGCCCCGCTGCGCCCCCAGCCCCGCCGAGCCCCCGTTTGGAGCACCCATGAGCAGAAAGTTTTCCCGCGCCCGCCGCAGTACACAGCCAACAGAGCTCACCAGCGCACGGTTGACGCACCGCACCGGCGCGGCGTCGGCTGAGCAGGAAGCGGCTCAGGCGGAGCCACAGACCGCCGTCGAGGTGGTGAAGGGCAATCCCACGCCCGTCCAGCGCCAGGCCCTCGAACAGCTGGTGGGTGAGCTCACCGAGCAGGCTGAGGAGCGCCGCCGCGCCAAGCCGAACACCCGCGGCTGGTACGGCGTCACCGACGAGCCCTTTGCCAACGCCCCGGAGCCGAACCCGTCGGGCTTCCGCAACCCGAATTTGCCGCAGGCCTAGCTGCCGCACCGCGCGCCCGCACGCTGATTTTTCATCCCGTCCCATTCAAGGAGCGAGACATGCCTGAATGCCAGGCCACCCCACGCATCGTGCTGGCGTCCTCCTCCCCCTCCCGGCTCTCCATCCTGCGCAGCGCCGGGGTGGAGCCGGTCGTCCAGGTCTCCGGCGTGGACGAGGACGCCGCGATGCAGCGTTTGATCGATGAGGCCACGAGCCAGGGGCGCGCCCCCACCCCCGCCGAGAAGGTCTGCCACCTAGCCAAGGCGAAGGCGAACGCGGTCCTGGAGGATGGGCTCCGGCTGGGCGAAGGCGACGTCCTGATTGGTGGGGACAGCATGCTGCTGCTCGACGGGGAGCTGCAGGGAAAGCCGCACACCGCGGAGGAAACCGTGCGCCGCTGGCAGCAGCAACGGGGCAAGCGGGCGGAGCTGATCACCGGGCACGCGATCTATCACGGCGGGGAATGGTTCGAGGGGTCCTCGGCCACCAGTGTGTTCTTCGCGGATGCCAGCGATAAGGACATCGAGGCCTACGCCGCCTCCGGCGAGCCCTGGGGCTGCGCGGGCGCGTTCACGCTGGAGGCCCTCGGCGGCTGGTTCATCGACCGCATCGAGGGCGATCCCTCCAGCGTCATTGGGCTTTCCCTGCCGCTGGTGCGCCGGGCGCTGGAGCACTTCGGCCTCAGCGTCTCGGACTTCTGGAACCGCTAGCGGCGACCAGGGTGGCCGATACGGTCACCTCCCCCGGCGCGCCGCGGGTGCCAGCTTCGCTGACTAGTCGGGCTATCAGCCTCGCTGTGTTCTCTGGCTATCAGCTTCGCTGGGCGATCGGCACGACCTTCCGCTGCTCGGGTCCGTTGTAGGCCGACAGCGGGCGGATCAGCGAGTTGTTCTCGTACTGCTCCACGATGTGCGCCGTCCACCCCGCCACGCGGGCGATGACGAATAGTGGCGTGAAGAAGTCCACCGGGAAGCCCAGCAGGTAATAGGCAGGGCCAGCCGGGAAGTCGAGGTTCGGTTTGATCCCGGTGCGCTTGTCCATCGCCGCGGCGAGGTTTTCGTACATCGCCACCCACTTGGCCCCGTCGTGGCGCTCGGCCAGCGCGCGGAAGGACTGCTCCATGCTCGGCACGCGGCTATCACCGTTCTTGTAGACGCGGTGGCCGAAGCCCATAATGAGCTCCTTGTTATCGAGCGTTGTGTTCACCCACTCCTCCGCCTTCGCCGGGTCGTCGACCTCCAGCATGGTGTGCATGACGAACTCGTTGGCACCACCGTGCAGTGGCCCCTT
The DNA here is from genome assembly GCA_019120635.1 of Candidatus Corynebacterium intestinavium. Lineage (GTDB taxonomy): Bacteria > Actinomycetota > Actinomycetes > Mycobacteriales > Mycobacteriaceae > Corynebacterium > Corynebacterium intestinavium. The sequence continues at coordinate 10,815 of DWUR01000100.1, forward strand.
CAGTGCGCCGATCGCACCGGTGATCGCGGAGTACACATCCGAGCGGGTCGAGGTGATCACGCGGCTGGTGAAGGTGGAGGCGTTGAAGGAGTGCTCGGCGTAGAGGATGAGGGATTTCTCGAAGTCCCGCACGTCCTCCGGGTTGCTCGCCGGCGAGTCAGGCCCATTGCCGAAGACCATGGCCAGCAGGTTTTCCGCCACCCCCTTCTCCGGGTCCGGGGCGACGATGTCCTCGCCCTTTCGGCGGCGAATGTCCATCGCCATGGCCATCGGCAGCTGGGCCAGCAGGTTGTGGCCGACGTGCGTGATGTGCTCCCGGTTTGGGGTGAAGTGCTCCGGATCCTTGGTTCCCATGTAGCTCACCGCGGTGCGCATGACGTCCATGGGATGGCAGTCGGTGGGCAGGGAGTGGATCAGCGAGATCAGCCCGGCATCGAGCTTGCGGTAGGAGCGGCCTGCTTTGTTGAACTCGGTGAGCTGGGCTTCGGTGGGCAGTTCGCCGTTCCACAGGAGGTAGAACACCTCCTCGAAGCTGCAGTTTTCGACAAGGTCCTGGACGGCGTAGCCGCGGTAGGTCAGCGAGTTCGTCTCCGGCATGACCTTCGAGACGCTGGTGTAATCGGCGACCACACCGTAGAGCCCCTTGCGGACCTCCGGCTGCTCGACTGCGGCGTTCTCGGCGTTGGCGTTCTGAGTGTTCGTGCTCATGATGGAAGCTCCTTTGCTCCTCGTTGCTGTGGCTCAGGTGGGGCTGTTGGTCTTTGGTGTTGCTGTGACTCGGGTGCTGCGTGGAATCGGTTGCTGTTGCTCGTCGTTCCCCGCGCCCTTCGAGGTTCCGCTGTGGCTTAGAAGATGCCCCGCGGGGTCTGTGGCGCGCGGGCCAGGGTGTCCGCCGAGAATCGGATGTTGAGCTCCCCGAAGTCCGCAGCGCTCATCGACGGCAGGTTTTCGGCTGCCTCCAGGAAGCGGTTCTGTTCCGCCTCGTCGATGACGCCCTCCGCCAGGGTCCGGAACTTTTCGACGTAGTTGGCGCGCTCGAAGGGACGCTCGCCCAACGGGTGCGCGTCGGCGACGGCGAGCTCGTCCTCAATGACGGTGCCGTCCTTCAGGGTGATCACCGCGCGTGCTCCGAAGGCCTTCTCCGCGGGGTCCTCGGAGTGGTAGCGGCGGGTCCACTCCGGGTCCTCCACCGTGGAGATCTTCCGCCACAGCTCGATGGTCTCCGGCCGCTGCGCCCGCTCCGGGGCGTAGCTGTGCTCGTGGTGCCACGTGCCGTCCTCGAGAGCCACGGCGAAGATGTACATCACCGAGTGGTCGAGGGTCTCGCGCGAGGCGTGCGGGTTGAACTTCTGTGGGTCTCCGGAGCCGGTGCCGATGACGTAGTGCGTGTGGTGGCTGGTGTGCAGCACGATGGATTCGATCTGGCTCAGGTCACCGACCTGATCGCGCATGCGCCGGGCCAGGTCGATGGGTGCCTGGGACTGGTACTCGGCGGAGTGCTCCTTGGTATAGGTGTCCATGATCCCGCGCTTGGGCTCCCCCGGCTCCGGCAGCGGAACCGTGTACTCGCCCTCCGGCCCGTCCAGGAGCCAGGCGATCACGCCGTCCTCGCCCTCCCAGATCGGGGCGGGCGCGCCCTCTCCGCGCAGTGCACGGTCAACGGCCTCGATGCCCATCTTCCCGGCAAAGGCTGGTGCGTGTGCCTTCCAGCTGGAGATCTCACCCTTGCGGGACTGGCGGGTCGCGGTCGTGGTGTGCAGCGCCTGGCCGATGGCCTGGTAGGTCTGCTCCGTATCCAGCGACAGCAGGGTCCCCAGGCCCGCAGCCACACCCGGGCCAAGGTGGGCCACGTGGTCGATCTTGTGCTTATGCAGGCAGATTCCCTTTACGAGGTTGACCTGGGTCTCGTAGGCGGTGGTGATCCCCCGAACCACGTCCTTGCCGCTCAGCCCCAGGTCCGCACCGCGGTGCTGGGCGACCGCGAGCACGGCGGGGATGTTATCCCCTGGGTGGGAGTAGTCCGCAGCCAGGAAGGTGTCGTGGAAGTCCAGCTCTCGCACCGCCACCCCGTTGGCCCAGGCCGCCCACTCCGGGGAGACCCTTTCTTCGACCCCGAAGACGGTCGCGCCCTCCCCCTGCAGCGGACGGCCGACCGAGAGGGCCTGGGCGCGGGCAGAAGATACCGGGCGGCGCAGCACCGAGGCCACCGCGACGGCAGCGTTATCGATGACGCGGTTGACGACCATCTCCTCGACGTCCTCGTCGACGGCGACGGGGTCGGCGGCCATCGTCGCGATCTTCCAGGCCAGATGTTCCTCCCTGGGGAACTCTTCGGCAGACTTTCGGGTACGGACAACGTGGTTTTTCACTATGAGCCTCCTCACAACTCCTTAGCTTGGCGAAAATAATAGACTGCATAGCGGACACGCGAAGCGCTTTCCCAAAGCCAGTGAGTGAGAGAATTCATAGTTGGCTTGTGAGAGCACGTCAGCCCCACCCCAGTTCAGAAGAGCTTGAGCGAAACACCGCGCGCCAGGTAACAATTCAACAACAAATAGCGGTAGGGTGATGAGTTCAAAGAAGACCCAAATTGGAGGAGTTAACGTCGTGACGGCCAAGACGGATCAGGTGTCGAGCGCGCCAGCTGAAGATGCTGCTGCGACGGCGAGCTCCGAGGGCATCACCCCCATCAAGAAGGTGATGATCGCCAACCGCGGCGAAATCGCGATCCGCATCATCCGCGCCGCACAGGACGAGGGCATCGCCTCCGTCGCGGTCTACGCCGAGCCGGATGCCGATGCCCCGTACGTCCGCATGGCCGACGAGGCCTTCGCGCTGGGTGGGCAGACCTCCGCCGAGAGCTACCTGAACATCGACAAGCTGATCGCCGTGGCCAAGGAGTCCGGCGCCGATGCCGTCCACCCCGGCTATGGCTTCCTCGCAGAGAACGCGGACTTCGCCCGCGCCGTTATCGACGCTGGCCTGAACTGGATCGGCCCGCCGCCGGAGGCCATCGACCGCCTCGGCGACAAGGTCACCGCACGCCAGATCGCCGCGATGGTGGACGCCCCCATGACACCGGGTACGAAGCACCCAGTCTCCAGCGCCGCCGAGGTCGAGGAGTTCGCCAAGGAACACGGCCTCCCGGTCGCGGTGAAGGCCTCCTTCGGTGGCGGTGGCCGCGGCATGAAGGTCGCCTACACGATGGAGGAGATCCCGGATCTCTTCGACTCCGCCACCCGCGAGGCCATCGCAGCCTTCGGCCGTGGCGAGTGCTTCGTCGAGCGCTACCTCGACCGCGCTCGCCACGTGGAGGCGCAGGTCATGGCCGATAAGCACGGCAACGTCTTGGTCGCCTCCACCCGCGACTGCTCCACGCAGCGCCGCTTCCAGAAGCTCATCGAGGAAGCCCCGGCCCCGTTCCTGACCGCCGAGCAGAATCGCCGGATCTACGAATCCGCCGAGGAGATCTGCCGCGCCGCGGGCTACCAGGGCGCGGGCACCGTGGAGTACCTGGTTGGTTCCGACGGCCTGGTCAGCTTCCTGGAGGTCAACACCCGCCTGCAGGTCGAGCACCCCGTCACCGAGGAAATCACCGGCTGGGACCTGGTGCGCGAGCAGTTCCGCATCGCAGAAGGCCGCCCGCTGTCCCGAACGAGCCGCCCGACGCTGCGTGGCCACGCCATCGAGTTCCGCATCAACGGCGAGGACGCAGCCAATAACTTCATGCCGAACCCGGGCATGGTCACCGGCTACCGTGAGCCCTCAGGCCCTGGTGTGCGCATGGACTCCGGCATCGAGGAGGGCGCCGTCATCGGTGGCCAGTTCGACTCCATGCTGGCCAAGCTCATCGTGTGGGGCGAGGACCGCGAGCAGGCCATTGCCCGCTCGAAGCGTGCACTGCGGGAGTTCCAGGTTGCTGGCCTGCCGACGGTCATCCCCTTCTTCCAGCAGATGCTGAACAACCCGGACTTCACCGCGGAGGATGGCTTCAAGGTCTACACCCGCTGGATCGAAGAGGAATGGGACGGCTCCCTGCCCGAGGCCGCCGAGGATGCGTCTGCAGCGGCGGGCGGCGAGGAGAAGCTGCCTCGCCAGCGCGTCACCGTCGAGGTGGAGGGCCGCCGCGTGGAAATCACCGTCCCGGGTGAGCTGATGGCCGCCGGCGGCCGCACGAAGCGGGCCCCTCGCCGCCGCGCCGCCGCGGGCGAGGCCGCCATCACCGGTGATACCGTGGCTGCCCCGATGCAGGGCACGATCGTGAAGATCGAGGTCTCGGAGGGCCAGCGCGTCGCCGAGGGCGATACCCTGCTGGTGCTGGAGGCCATGAAGATGGAAAACGCCCTGCAGGCGCACAAGTCGGGGGTGGTCACCGGACTCGCTATCGCCCCGGGCGATAGCGTGACGAAGAACCAGGCGCTCTTCGAGATTCTCGACGACTAGCGCCCCTTCTACCCAGCTCCCGCCCTCTTCCGCACTGCCGTTCCCGACTCCTTCGACGCTGCCGTTCCCGACTCCTTCGGCAGAGTATCGCCAGGCGCCACAGGGAGCTAGATCGAGGGTTGCTTACCCACCGGCACCGGCGTCTGTTTAGAATGGATTAGTAGATCTGGTCCACGCCGGGGGTCACCCATACCCCAGCGATGAGGCCTGGCCTATGCCTAGGGGCGGCGCTCCTGGCTGCGAACGTGGCTTTGAGTTCGCGGTGCGGTTCGCTTACTCCCGGTACCCACCCTGTTTTGCGGAGTTTCAAGAGCTATGACCGATAACCACCTTCAGCCCGAGGACCAGCCGGACCTGGTGACCGACAAGCCAACCGAGGCAGAAGAGCACGACCGCGACACGCGACGGGTCTCCCCCAAGTTGCTGGGAATCATCGGCGCCGTGTTCCTGGTCATCGGCGCGATCACGTGGATCGTCAGCCTCTCCTCCGTCAAGGGCTTCTCCGAAGACCACCCCACCGCAGTGAAGGCGGACACCTCCTACTACCTGCTCGCCGATGAGGACGCCCTCGAGGCCACCGCCTGCGGTTTCTTTGGCCCCGGCAGCAAGCCCATCCACGACAAGGTCAAGGACCTGGAGGACCTCACCGACGAGGACGTCAAGATCAAGGACATCTCCCTGCCGTTCTCCAAGGTCAAGGGAGTGTACGCCCGGGTGGAGTTCACCGAGAACATCCAGGGCGCGCACATCGCGTGCAACGAGGGGAAGAACTACATCTCCACCAAGTCCGGCGGCTCGCTGAATACCCTCCGCTGGATCTCGATGATCGGCGTGGGCAGCGGTATCGCACTGCTCGTCGTGTCCGCAGTTCTCCGCGGCCGGGAAAATCGCTAGGTCCCGCAGCCGCACACGATGGACACTCTCGCGAATCAGTTTTCCAACCAGGTCGCTGAGCAATACGCCCGCCTCACCAACTCCCGTCGGGGATTCGTCCTCTCCATCGACCAGGGGACGACCTCCACGCGCTGCATCATTTTCGACGGTCGCGGGGAGATCGCGAGCCGCAGCCAGCTGCCACACGAGCAGATCTTCCCGCACCCGGGCTGGGTGGAGCACGACCCAGAGGAGATCCGGCTCAATATCCGCCGCGTCATAGCCGACGCGGCCGCCTCCGAGGACACCACCCCGGAGGAGATCGCGGCCGTCGGCATCACCAATCAGCGCGAAACCACGGTGATCTGGGACCGGGCCACGGGCGAGCCGATCTACAACGCGATCGTCTGGCAGGACACCCGCACCTCCGACCTCGTCGACGCTCTCACCGACGAGGAGCAGGAGCTTATCCAAGAACGCACCGGCCTGCCGCCGTCGACGTACTTCGCGGCGTCGAAGATCCGCTGGGTCCTGGACAACGTGGACGGCGCCCGCGAGCGCGCAGAACGCGGCGAGTTGGCCTTCGGCACCATCGACACCTGGGTGATCTGGGAACTGACCCGCTCCTCCCGCTCCCGTTCCGCGGACCGTTCCGGTCGCCGTTCCGGGGCCAAGGCAGGACGCCAGCGCGCCAAGCACGTCACCGACGTCACGAACGCCTCCCGCACCATGCTGATGGACCTGTCCACCCAGCAGTGGGACGAGGAACTCTGCAAGATCTGGGACATCCCGATGTCCCTGCTGCCGGAGATCGTCTCCTCCAGCGAGGTCATCGGGCGGGTGCGCCGCTCCGGCCCGGTGCAGGGCGTGCCGATCGCGGGGATCCTCGGCGATCAGCAGGCCGCCGCCTTCGGGCAGGCCTGCCTGGAACCGGGCGACGCGAAGTCCACCTATGGCACGGGCAGCTTCCTGCTGCTCAACACCGGGGACGAGCCGCAGCGCAGCAAGCACGGGCTGATCACCACCATCGCCTACCGGCTGGGCAATCAGCCGCCGAAGTACGCGCTGGAGGGATCCATCGCGGTGACCGGCTCGCTGGTGCAGTGGCTCAGCGACTCCCTGGGCTTCTTCAACACCGCCGACGAGATCGAGCCCCTCGCCCGCTCCGTGGACGACAACGGCGGCTGCTACGTGGTCCCCGCCTTCTCCGGGCTGCTCGCGCCCCGCTGGCGCCCCGAGGCTCGCGGGGTGATCACGGGGCTGACCCGCTATGTCACGAAGGCTCACATCGCGCGCGCCGCCCTGGAGGCCACCGCCTTCCAGACCCGGGAGGTCGTCGAGGCGATGAACGCGGACTCCGGCGTCCCACTGACCAGCCTGAAAGCCGACGGCGGCATGGTGGAAAACAACCTGCTGATGCAGTTCCAGGCCGACCAGCTGGGCGTGAGCGTCACGATCCCGAAGATCACGGAGACTACCTGCCTGGGTGCGGCCTATGCCGCGGGCCTCGCGGTGGGATTCTTCCGAGATGAGGAGGAAATCCGGCGGCTGTGGCAGGAGGAGCACACCTTCACCCCGCGGGCATCCGAGGAGGAACGGGACGAGCTCTACCGCATGTGGAATAAGGCTGTGGAACGCACCTTCGGCTGGGCCACGAAAGCGTAGGCTCGGTATATGACTTTTTCGAATGACTCGCAGAACCGGCCGGGGGCACACGGTTCGCGGCCCGATCCCCGAAGCGCTGTCCGCATCGGAAATAAGGAGCGCGAGGAGGCCATGGACCTGCTCTCGAAGCACCTCGAGGCAGGCCGGCTAGACATTTCAGAGTACGACGACCGCTGCCGCCACATCGCCAATGCGAGGGTCCACGGCGAGCTTTCGGAGGTCTTCCTGGACCTCCCCCGCATCCCACGCGGCGACCAGGCGCAGCAATCGCAGGTGGTTGCGGTGCCCGGCTATGGGCAGCTGGTGTACACCGCCGAGGAGGTCGCCGTGGCCTCCAAGCGGGGCCGCAATATCCGGGGCGGAATCATGGCGCTTTCCGTGGTCAGCGCACTCATGCTGACCACCGTGTCGGGTTTGTTCATGTGGATCATCCCCGTCGTGGCGATCCTGCTGTACATGCTCAAGATTGGCCCGGATTCCTGGTACATGCCGACGAATCGGCAGCTCGAGCGCGAACAGCGCCACGCCGTTCGCCAGCTACGCCAGCAGCGCCGCCTGAACCGCTAATACTGCCCCATGGGTTGATGCTCCCCCGGCGTTCCGAGGCACTGCCTCTAGCGGACTCCGCCCACCACCCGCGCCGTCTCCCGGGCTAGGAGTACAGCGCGGGGATCCAGTTAGGGACGGAACTGGTCGATGACCCCGGCGAAGAGCCGCACACCGATGCCCAGGGCGCGCTCGTCAAAGATGATATTCGGCCGGTGCAGGTCCGGCTTGTCCCCTTCGCCGGTCCACGTGCCCAGGCGCGCCATCGAGCCCGGCACGTGCTCCAGGTACCAGGAGAAATCCTCCCCGCCACTGGACTGCGGGGCCTCCACCAGGGCGTGCGGATCGACGTTGCGCACGGACTGCGCGAGCAACGCGGTCGCGACGTCGTCGTTGGTCACCGGCGGCACGCCCTTCGTGTAGTGCAGCCCCGCGGTCGCACCCGTCGGGGCGACAATCTCGTCCAGCAGCTCGCGGACGATCGCCTCGCTCTCCCGCCAGACCCCGACCTCGGCGGTACGGAAGGACCCGACGAGGCGGACCTCCTCAGGAATCGCGTTGAAGGCCTGCCCACCGTGGACCGAACCGAAGGCAGCGACGGTTCCGCTGCGCGGGTCCACCCGCCTGCTCAGCAGCTGCGGCAGCATCGTGACGACCAGGCCAGCGGCGTTGATGAGATCCGCCGTCAGGTGCGGGCGCGAGGTGTGGCCACCGGGGCCGCGCAGGACGATCTCCATGACATCCGTGGCGGAGGTGATCGCGCCCACGCGCACGCCGATCTGCCCGCAGCGCAGCTTCGGCTCGCAGTGCACCGCGAAGATTTGGTTCACACCGCGCAGGGCGCCGGCCGCGATGACGTCCTTGGCCCCACCGTCCAGAACCTCCTCAGCGGGCTGGAAGATGCCGCGCACCCGCACGCTCAGGGCGTCCTCGCCGTACTCTTCGACGTAGGCAGCCAGGGCGACCATGAGCCCCAGCAGGATGGTGGTGTGCATGTCGTGGCCGCAGGCGTGCATCACGCCGGGCACGGTGGAGCTGAAGTCCAGGCCGGTGGTTTCGGTGACCGGCAGGGCGTCGATGTCCCCGCGGAAGGCGATCATCGGTGCAGTGTCGGGACCGATGTCGACGATGGCTCCCTTGCAGGTCATCTCCTGCGGTGTAAGGCCGGCGTCGCGGAGGATTCCCATGATGAAGGCGGTGGTGCCGTCCTCCATGTGGGAGAGTTCCGGGTTCCGGTGCAGGTGGCGCCGCCACTGGATCAGACGGTCCACGTTCTCGTTCAGCCACAGGGTGACGAACTGAGTGAGATGGGCCGCCTCAGAGGTGGGTCCGCCGTGTTGCACTGCATGCCTCCCGGCTTAAAGCCAATAATTGTCGATGTCTGCTGATTGTGGCGCCTCAAGACCGAGTTGTCTAGTTACGCCGCATAAAACACCATTCTATATGCCCACCCCTGTGGCGCGTGACTTCGCGGTAGCCTTGGGCCATGTCTAGCCACAATGCGCAATCCTCGCCCGCTGAGTCGAATCCCGGGCAGGCCCCCTACGAGCTCGCGGAGCAGGCTGCCGCGGCGTTGCTGCAGAAGACTGGTTCTTCTGCTTTCGACGTCGCCATCGTCCTGGGTTCCGGTTGGCGACCAGCTGCGGACGTGGTCTGCGAGGCCGCGGAAAGCGAGGTCCAGGAGTTCCCGATGTCCGACCTGCCGGGCTTCCTGCCACCCACCGCAGAGGGCCACGGCGGCACCATTCGGGCGCTGCGCATCGGCGAGCGCAACGTGCTGATCCTGCTGGGTCGCACGCACGCCTACGAGGGCCATGAGCTGTGGCGGTGCGCGCACGCTGTGCGCACCGCTGCCGCCGCGGGGGTGAAGCAGGTCGTACTGACCAATGCCGCGGGCGGACTGACGGAGGGCATGTCTGTGGGCGAGCCGGTTTTGATCAGCGATCACATCAATTTCACGGCGAAGACCCCGCTGGTGGGCGCGAACTTCGTGAACCTGGTGGATGCGTACTCCCCCGAGCTGCGCGAGAAGGTCAAGGCCCTGCGCCCCGGCATTCGTGAGGCGGTGTACGCGATGATGCCGGGGCCGCAGTACGAGACCCCGGCGGAGATCCACATGCTGCGCACCTTCGGGGTGGGCCTGGTGGGCATGTCCACGGTCTACGAGACAATCGCCGCCCGGGAGGCCGGCGTGGACGTGCTCGGCATCTCGCTGGTCACGAACCTGGCGGCGGGGGTGACCGGCGAGGCGCTGAATCACGAGGAGGTGCTGGCCGCCGGCCAGGCCGCGGCCCAGGAGATGGGTTCTCTGCTCGCGAGCGTGATCCAGTCGTGAGCCCCTCCCCGCAGGAAACGATTCCAGCCCCGCAGGACAACAGTTCCGAACCGGGCCTGAGTTTCGGCACCGCGGGGCTGCGCGCCCCGGTGGGTGTGGGGCCGGACCGCATGAACGTCGCCACCGTCACCCGAGCGACCGCCGGGGTGGCCGACTGGCTCATCGCCCAGCACCCGGAGCGGCCCGCGGCTGATATCGCGGTCGCCGTGGCTCACGACGCCCGCTACGGTTCCGAGACCTTCGCGCGAGCCACCGCCGAGGTGTTCGCAGCCAAGGGGTTCACCGTCACCCTGCTGGGTGGCAACAACCCCACCCCGGTGCTGGCCTGGCTGGTGCGCGACCGGGGTCTGGACGCCGGCGTTCAGATCACCGCCTCGCACAACCCGAAGGGCGATAACGGTTACAAGCTGTACCTTTCTGGTGGCTCCCAGCTGGTCTCCCCCGCCGATCGCGAGATCGAGGCAGCCATCGCGGCCCAGCCGGTGGCCGAGGAGGTCGCCCGCTCCCGGAGCGTGCAGCTGGAGCTCGGCGCTTCCCAGGGCTACGAGGCCGCGATCAGTGGACCGGTTGTCAGCAGCGAGAACGCGGTGCTCAGCGCCCGGCGCTCCCTGACCATCGCCTATACCCCGATGCACGGGGTCGGCGGGGACACGCTGGAGTCCGTGCTGCAGGCCAATGGCTTCGCGGATATCCACGCGGTGGCGGCACAGCGCTGGCCGGACCCGGAGTTCCCGAGCGTGGACTTCCCCAACCCGGAGGAGCCCGGCGCGACCGACCAGCTGCTCGCACTGGGTAAGGAGGTCGGCGCGGACCTGCTGATCGCGCTCGACCCGGATGCGGACCGCTGCATGATCGGCGTGCCCACCGGTAACGACCCGGCCTACCGGATGCTGAGCGGAAACGAGGCCGGCCCGCTGCTGGCCCGTCGCGTGCTCTCTGGCGTGGCGGCAGACGCCGCTGCCCCGCCGGTGGTCGCGACGACCTACGTCTCCTCCCAACTGCTGGGTGTGATGGCCCAGGCCAGCGGGTGGGAGTACGTGGAGACGAAGACTGGCTTCAAGCACCTGGCGCGCGCGGCGGAAGGTCGCCCAGGGGAGTTGGCTTTCGCCTACGAGGAGGCCATCGGCACCTGCCCGTCCCCCGGCATCGTCGCAGATAAGGACGGCATCGCCACCGCGTTGGTCGCGGCCGCCTGGGCGGCGGAGCTCGCCGCAGTTGGGCGGAGCCTGGCGGACGAGCTGGCGGCCATCGAGCAGGAGTTCGGTTGCTTCCGCTCCAGCCAGCTCTCGATCCGCTTGGAGTCCATTGCTCAAGCCACGGACGTCATTAAAAAATTTGCGGCCGCACCGCCGGAAAACCTGGCGGGGGCCGCGATGAGCGCCGAGCTGCTGGGAGAGGAAGCCGCGGAGGGGCTGCGCCTGGTGGGTAATGCAGACGGTGTGGCGCTGCGGGTCGTCGCCCGACCGAGCGGGACGGAGCCGAAGGCGAAGTTCTACCTGGAGGCCGTGGGCGAGGCCGCGGGCCGCGAGCAGGTGGAGGCGGCGCTAGCGGCTCTCGAGGTCGATATTCCGCGGGCCGTAAAGGCGGTCGCCGGCGTCGCCTAGGCCCGGATCGATGTAGGCGTTCTCGTCGAGCGCCGGATCGATCGTGGCGGTGACGAGCTTGCGCACCGGCAGGCCGGAGTTCACCAGCTTGTCCACGCCCGGCTGGGCGGAGACCATGCACACGCAGGTGATGTCGTCCGCACCATGCTCGACGAGCAGCTCCACGGCGTTGAGCAGGGAGCCACCGGTGGCGAGCATCGGGTCCACCAGCATGACGGGCTGCCCGAAGAGGTCATCCGGCAGCGCCTCGAGGTACGGGACCGGCTCGTGGGTCTTTTCGTCGCGGGCCAGGCCGATGAAGCCCACCTGGGCGTCCGGGATCATCGAGAGGGCCGGGTCGATCATGCCGAGGCCCGCGCGAATGATGGGGACGATGATTGGCGGGTTCTTCAGCCGGTGCCCCTCGGCGGTGGAGACAGGCGTTTCCACGTCGAAGGATTCGGTCTCGAGGTCGATGCTGGCCTCGTAGATCAGCATCGCACCGAGGTCCGCGAGGGCGTCGCGGAAGACCACGTTGTTGCTGCGGGCGTCGCGCATAATCGTCAGACGGGCGCGCACGAGAGGATGATTGACCACCTTGATGTCCATGCCTCCAAATCTACGTTAAGCACAGGGCCCGCGAGAAAATTCGCATGGGCGGGAACCAAATGGGCGCGCGCGTTGTCTAATACCTCTGAGTTGCTTCACGCACCGAGACGATTCAGGGAAGATTCAGGGGGAATAATGGTGCCTTTGACGAACGGTACTGAGCGAGAAGGTACTGGGCGACCAGATACTGGGGGACACACTGGCGGCCAGGTGGTCGCCGAGCAAGAGCGGATTCAATCAGCAGCACACGAGGCGCGGTCGGTGGCGGAGCAGCTGGCGGCGGTGGCCCCGCCCCACACGCCGCACGTGGAGCTGCCCTTCCTGCCGGAGCTGGGGCGGTTCCTCGCCGCGCTGCAGCAGGCTCGGGCCCGCCACCACGAGGCCACCGGAGAGTTGGCGAGGTTCTATCAGGGTGCCGCAGGAGCGCTGGATGAGTTCCGGGGGCGCGTAGACGAGCATGAGCAGGCCGCCCAGGCTGGCTTTGAAGCACTTGCGGGAGGTGTTCGGTGATGAACGCACCTGTATTGGCACCAGCTGGCGGGGCCGTTGTCGAGGACGTGATCGGCTCCGTTCTTGGGGAGATGGCTGGCTCCATGCTGGGTGGGGGCGGCTGCGTCCCGGATTTTCTGGGGCTCGTGGAACCCATCGCGGCTCTCATCCCGCAGCCACTGCAGCCGGGGGTTTCTGCACTGTTGGGCTCCGGGGTCAACGGGCTTGCCGGGGAGGTCATCCGGACGGTCGGCTCGGCCGTGCTCGGCGAGGCCGGTGGGGCGATGGCCGCCAAGCTCGCGCAAGTTTCGGAGGCGGTGGAGCTCGTCGAGGAGGTCCGCCGGGGGCTAGACGCGGTCGCCGGGCGCGGACAGCAGGCCGTCCAGGCGGCGATCGAGGATATCGGGGCGATCGCGATGGAAGCCCTGGCGGAGATCGGTGCGACGGTGAATCCGCTGCAGCTGCTCGGCCCGACCGCGCCGGTGGTGCTGGCGGAGGCGCAGGCCATCGCATGCAAGCACCTGGGCCGGGCGGAGGCCCGCGTGCAAGCGCTTGGCCAGGAGTTGCTGGGGCTAGCAGAGGAGGCCTCGGCCACCGTGGTGCCTGCGGAGGCCATCCCGGCAGTCCCCACTCCGTCCGAGGGGTCGGACGGGGCGCCTCTTGCGCCGGCGAATCCGGGTGGGGCCACGGGATCCGGGTCGGCTCCCGGTGGGGCGGCTGTGAGTTCCGGTGACGCCGCGGATTCCAGCGATGCTGCGGATCCCGACGCTGTGGCGGGCGCCCCGACCGAGGCGGCGGCCAAGGCCGTGGCCGCGGCGAAGACGCAGCTGGGCACCCCTTACGTGTGGGGTGGCACCACACCAGGCCAGGGCTTCGACTGCTCCGGATTCGTCCAGTGGGCCTATGGGCAAGCCGGGGTGGAGCTGCCCCGCCTGGCCGACCAGCAGGCGGTGGGCCCGCAGATCCCGATGGATCAGGTGCAGCCCGGGGACCTGGCGGTGTGGGATGGTCACGTGGCGATGGTCATCGAGGACGGCCAGATGATCGAGGCCGGCGACCCAGTGGGTATCAGCCCGATCCGTACGGAGAACATCGGAATGAGTTTCCACGGTTTCTACCGCCCCACCGGCTAGCCGGGGTTAGTCTGTGGGCACTGCAAAGGTTCACTGAGCTAGTTCGCACTGGACCGGTTCACGCGGGGGCAGCTCAGGCTGGGCCGGTTTACGCAGGACCGGTTCAAGAAAAGGGGATTTCACAACATGGGTGGGGCACATTCTTCCCGGAGCATTCCGGGCTTGGCGCGGATCGTCACGCAGCCGGAGGAACAGGAATATCTTCAGGCGCAGTTCCTGGGTGCACCCCCGGCGGTGGTGCCGAAGGTGCTCGACGCCCGGCTTCGCAATGTCGAGGCTATGAGTTCCGATCCCGCCGGGTAGAATCCGCAATCATGGCAGCTTCCAAACCGACAACGTTTAAACCAAACCAGCTCGTGACGCTGAAGATGGAGACCACCAGCGGCACCTGGTACACCGTTTGGGCCCCGCTGTGGGTCGTCAGGGGCGAAAAGTGGCAGGCATTCCTGGGTAAGGACGACACGATCTCCGTGTTCTCCTCCCCCGCCGAGCTCCACGCCCACGTTGTCGGCAGCAACGATCACGTGCTCGCCGAGCACCCGAAGTGGAAGGACTTCAAGGCGGACGCCGACGCCCAGATGTCGGCGCAGAAGATCCAGGAGATCTCCCTGATCGAGGCTCCGAACCAGCTGGCCGGGCGCGCGAGCTACGAGAACGTCCGGGATGTCAGCCGCGCGTACCGCCTGCTGCAATCCATCGGCGGTGTCGCTGGCATCGAGTCGATCAACAAGTGGTTCGGCTCCTACTCCATGCTGCAGAACATCTACCGCGGCGCGGACCACTTCTCCGGACAGAACGGCGTCGAAGAGTGGACCGCAATGGGCCGCATCATGCTCGGCGCGTGGGCGGAGATGCTCGACGACCTCGAGGACGGACTCACCGAGGTCGCGGTGGACGAGGCCGCCGTCGCGGAGTCCCAGAAGCGCATCGACGCGGTAGAGAAGGCCGCGGCCGATGCCAGCGCTGCCGCCGCGAAGAAGCGCGAGGACGCCGCTGCGGAGAAGGACGCGGCCGGTAACGGCGCAGACGAGGACGCCGACCCGTACGACAAGACGGTGTGGGCGCAGGCCGGTATCGACCCGATCCGCATCTCCCTGAACGGGCAGCGGGTCTACACCCTGCGCTGCTACGTGGGTGGCAAGCCGGTGTTCCTGGGCCGCCACGGCCAGATCAACACCTTCCCCAACCCGCGCTCCCTGGTGCGCTGGCTCATCGACGCCCCACAGCACGACCTCGAGGAGATGGAGACCTGGGGCGACATCGTCCAGGCCGCGAATGCCGGCGAGCTGGAGGTCACGGTCCACGACATGAACCAGTACACCTTCACCGGGCTGCGCGAGGACATCGCCAAGTCCGTGGACGCGGTGGATCCGAAGCAGCTGAGCCGAGCGTACGAGCTGCTAGCCGACGCCGCCGACTGGGCGGGCGACGACGCCGTGAACAAGGTTCTGGTCGGCTTCCCGCGCCTGCAGACCTACATCGCCTACGTCACGGGCTCCCCGTCGGGCACCACCCCGACCGCCCCCTTTGACGAGGAGGTACGCGGCTGGAAGCAGCTGGAGGAGGACCTCATCAAGCGCTTCAGCAAGTTCTAGCTTGAGCCGCTAGCTGCCTGAACAAGCTCAAGGGCGCCTCCCGAAAGGATGATCCTTCGGGAGGCGCCCTTTGATGTTCTTCTAGGCCCGTAGCCCAGGCACTGTGCTGACCCCGCGCCGGAAGCACCAGCCGCGCTCACCGGGGCGGGGCTTAATGAGATCTAGGAAATCCGCTAGTCCTGCGAGGTGTCTCCCCCGTTGGCCTGGTCGCCGGACGCTCCGGGCTGGTTGCCGTCGGTTGGGCCGCCCTGCTCATGGGAGGACGGGTTCTGCGCTGGGTCACCATACTGCTGACCCGGGGCCTGATGCTGACCATAGCCCTGGGGCCGGCCCTGCCAGTTGCCCTGCTGCGGCTGACCGCCGTACTGCTGTGGCTGCCCCTGCCAGTTACCCTGCGCCTGCGCAGGCTGCTGGGCAGCATTGGCCTGCTTGCTGGAGCGGTTCGCCACATCACCGAGGAACTTATTGCGCTGCGCGTCGATCTCTGCCGGCTTCTTCACGATCAGCCACGCGCCCACGGCGATGGTGAGGAGGCTGATGAGAACGCTGAGGTAGAAACCAAAACCCTTCCCCTGCTCGCTCAAGTTCACCATGTCCAGAACATCCTCCGCATCGGAGCTGATCAGCTCCCGCAGCTGCGAAGAGAAGATGATCGCGTAAAGCACTCCCAGTCCACCCGAGGCGGCGGCCAAGATACCGGCCATCTTGAACTTGAGATTACGGAAGACCAACACAGCTGCGGCCACCACGAGGGCCAGGACGACGACCTCTACGAGGAACGCCTCCCAGAGAAATTCGCGTTCAGTGTGCTTGCCCTCGAACGGAATCTCTGCGACGACCTTCAGGGAGCCGAAGCCATTAATCTTCACGTCCCCGCCTGCAGTGAACCCCATGAAGGAGGCCGTGGCGCTCATCCGGTACCAAGCGAGCAGTCCGGCGATCAGCTGCAGCACGGCGAGCACACCGAGGATGCCGGCCATCAGGCGCGGCAGGGCCTTGCTCTGCAAGCTCGTGGCTGCCGCGAAGGCACGCTGCCCCACGGCGGCGCTGATCTTCTCCCCGGTTCCGGGGCCAGAGTTACCTGGCTGCTGGGCCTGCCAGTTGCCCTGTTGTGGCTGACCCTGCCACGCTCCCTGCTGTGGCTGAGCACCGTACTGCTGCCCGTGCCAATTCCCCTGCGCCTGCTGGCCTTGCCAGTTGCCCTGCTGGGGCTGGCCGTAACCCTGCTGGGGCTGGGCCTGCCAGTTCTGTGGCGCCTGCTGGCCCTGCCAGTTACCCTGCTGCGGCTGCTGTGCCTGCCAGTTCTGCGATGGCTGCTGCGACTGTGCTTCGCCACCCTGGGGTGCGGGCTGCCCGCCCTCCCCAGGCGTGTTGTTCTGCTGCCCGTTCGACTCCGGGTTCGTCATAGTGAATCCTCAACTCGATGAAAATAAGGTGAGACCTAACTCATATTTTTTTTAAGCCCGGTGCCCTACCTTAGAGTTCTGTTCGAGCGCCTTCAATTGCACCCCTCAAGAATCGCCCCAGCTCCCCCTACTCTGAGTTACCCCCCGCAGCCAGGCGCCCTGCCTAGCTGCGCAGCTCGTGGCTCAGCGCGTCCAGCTCCCCACCGCCAGACATCTCCACCGTCAGCTCCTCCAGCGTCACGTCCGCCAGGTCGGCGTTCATCACCTGCTCGCCCATGTTCAGCATCATGAAACGATCCCCCACCAGGTAGGCGTGGTGCGGATTGTGAGTAATGAAGATGACCGCCACCCCGGACTCCCGGGCCTTCTTCACGAAGCGCAGCACCATGCCGGACTGCTTCACACCAAGTGCTGCGGTGGGCTCGTCCAGGATCAGCACGCGCGCGCCGAAGTAGATCGCGCGCGCGATCGCCACGACCTGCCGCTGGCCACCGGACAGCGTGCTGATCGGCACCTCCACGTCCGGCAGGTTCACGCCCATCTTTTCCAGCTGCTCGGCGGTGATCTCGCGCATCTCGTCGGCCTTCAGCCGCCCCAGCGCGCCGGTGAGCTCCTGGCCCAGGAAGAAGTTCCGCCACACGGACATCTGCCCCACCACCGCGAGGTCCTGATACACGGCGGCAATGCCCCGGTCGAGGGCATCCTTCGGGTTGCGCAGCCGCGCTGGCTCCCCGTCAATCAGCATCTCGCCGCCAGTGGGCTGGTGCAGCCCGGAGAGCGCCTTAATCAGCGTGGACTTGCCGGCACCGTTATCGCCCAGCACGCAGGTCACGGTGCCGGGGCGGATCTCCATGTCGATGCCCTTGAGCACCAGCCGCTCGCCGTAGGCCTTCTCCAGGCCGCGCATCTCGATGATCGGCGGGGTGGTCCCGCCCTCGGCGCCGGCGGCGTCCTTATCAGCGGCGCCGCCCGCAACAACGTCCTTATCAACGACGTCGATGTCGCCTGCCGCACCCGTCCCGGTCGACGTCACCGCCGCCGCGTCCTTCCGCTTGTTATCGCGAGTCACTTGGCACCTCCCTGCACCCGAGAGAAGGAATTATTGGTCAGCACGGCCAGCAGCAGCATCGCGCCGAGGAAGAACTTGAACCAATCCGGGTTCCAACCGGCGTAGACGATGCCCTGGTTGGTCATGCCGAAGATCAGCGCGCCGATGGCCGTGCCGATCGCCGTGCCTCGGCCGCCCGTCAGCGAGCAGCCACCGATCACGGCGGCGATGATGTACAGGAACTCGTTACCCACGCCCTGCCCAGCCTGGATCGAGTCGAAGGCGAATAGGTTGTGCATCCCCACGAACCACGCCGAGAAGGCCACGAACATGAACAGGGTGATCTTCACGCGCCGCACGGGAACACCCACGGCGCGGGCGGCGTCGGCATCCCCACCAACGGCGAAAATCCAGTTACCGAAGCGGGTCTTGAACAGCAACCAGCTGGCCAGCGCCACGAACAGCAGCCACCACGCCACGGTGATCTGCACGTCCACGCCGAAGACCTCGAAGCTGGAGGCGAAGAACGCCTTGGCGGAGCTGTAGCCCTCCATGTCGGAGATCGTCGGCGTGGCGACCTGCCCGGTCACTAGCTTCGTCACGGCGAGGTTGATGCCCTGCAGCATGAGGAACATCGCCAGCGTGATGAGGAAGGAGTGGATGCCGGTCTTCGTGACCAGGTAGCCGTTGATCGCGCCGATGGACAGCGAAATGATCAGTGAGAGGAACACGCCCGTCCACGAGTTCAGCCACAGGTTGTAGTTCAGCATCGTGGCGGCGAGCGCGGCGGTGGTCACGGCCACGCCGGAAGAGAGGTCGAATTCGTCGCCGATCATCAGCAGCCCCACACCAAGCGCGATGATGCCCAGCGTGGAGCTGGAGTACAGCACCGTGGCGAAGGCATCCGCGCTGCGGAAGGCCGGAGCGAGGATCATGAACAGCGCGAAAATGAGGATCGCGCCGACCAGGGAGGTCAGCTCGGGGCGCTTGAAGGCCGCGAGGATCGCGTTCTCGCCGTCTTTGCCTGCGTTCGTGCCCGCGGCGCCGTCGGCTGCGGTCTCCGCGGTGGTCTCCTTGTCAGGGGACGACGTCAGGTTCGGCGCCGCCTCGTCAATCTTCTCCGCCACTGCCGGGCCGGTGGCCTGCTCGGGCTTGGGGTCAGTCATTTAGCGCAGTCCCTCCTTCGCGGCGTCCTCGATCTTGTCCACGTTGCTGGCGTCCACGAAGGCCGGGCCGGTGAAGACGGGCTGGCCGCCGCCCGGGATCGCGCCGTTGCGCTTGGCGAGCCAGAGGGCGTCCACCGCGAGGTAGCCCTGCAGGTAGGGCTGCTGGTCCACAGCCCACTGCACGTCGCCGTTCTTGATGGCGGTGACGAGCTCGGCGTCGGTGTCGAAGGTGACGATCTTGGCATCAGAGCCAGCGGCGCGGGCGGAGTTGACGGAGGCCAGGGCCACCGGGGCGACGAGGTTGAGCACCCAGTCGATGTTGCGATCCTGGGCGAGCTTCGCCTGAACCGTGGAGGTCACGCTGGTCATATCCATGCCGTTGACGTAGAGGGTCTCCAGCGTGCCGTCGCCCTTGGACTGGAGGGCCTTCTTGGCACCACCACAGCGGGCCTCCTGGGAGGGATTGCCCTGCTCGTGGATCACGCAGAGCACCTTCTTCGCTCCATCCTTGGCCAGCCGCTCGCCCGCGGCCTCACCGGCGACGTGCTCGTCCTGGCCGAAGAAGGCAGACACCCCGTAGCTCTCGTAGTGCCCCATGCCGGAGTTCAGCCCGACGGTGGGGATCCCCTGTTCGGTGGCGCGGCGGGCGATGGGGCCCAGCGCCTCGGCGGTGGGCATGGTCAGCGCGATGCCGTCGACCTGGGAGTCGATGGCGTTGCGCACGAGGTTGGCTTGGTCGGGCGCCTGCGGGGAGCTGGCGTAGCGCAGCTCGATGTTGTTCTTCTTCGCGGCGTCTTCCGCGCCGCGACGGACCAGGTCCCAGAAGGTGTCACCGGGGGCGCCGTGGCTAATCATCGCGACGGTGTAGCGGGGCGTGTCGACGCCGCCGGCCGCACCACCCTTGCCGTTCGTGTTCTCACGCGGGCGGCCGCCGGTGGCGGAGCATGCCGCGACCGCGCCCATCGACAGCGCCATGAGCAGCGCGAGGGCGCGCTTGAACGCGGTGTTGATTCGGGGATTATTTTTCTGCACGTTTCCCGATTTTTCGCAGGTCAGAGGCCTAAGTCAAACCGCAAGCGGGCCTTCTGAATCCTTCAAGACGCGCTGTACTGCAGCGATACCGCGCCGATGCGACCCGCCCCGCGGCACCACGCGCGTGGGCGCAGGCGGCGGGGTGTCGTCGTTACTCCTTCTCCGCGGAGTCCTCGTTCACCGAGTCCTCGTCACTGCCGGGCTCGTCGTCGAGGCTCAGGCCGAGCTGCTCCAGCTCCGCCTTGAGGTTCTCCATGGACAGCTCCAGGTTGGCATCCTCCCCGAGTGTCCCGGCTGCGCCGTTCGGGCTGTGCAGGCCCTGCAGGCCCGCGGAGATGCCCTGGCCTGGCCCGCCGATGTGCTCGTGGTCGTGGCCGCCGTGATCGTGCTCGTGGTCGTGACCGGCAGCCGCGCCAGCAACAGTGCTTAAGCCGAGCTCCTCCCCCAGCTTCGCGTAGGCCGGGTAGATCACGGTCTGCTCCAGCTCGGCGCGCAGCGGGGCGTCACAGAAGGCGTGGTCCAGCGCGTTGGTGGTCAGCTCCAGCATCTGCCAGTACTCCAGGTCGAAGACCTCAGCGAGGCGCTCGAACTCCTGGGTCATCGTCGTGCCGGAAACCAGGCGGTTATCGGTGTGCACGGTGCACACGAAGCCCAGCTCGTAGAGCAGGTTGAAGGGGTGGTCGGCGATCTCGTCGGCGACACCGGTCTGGGTGTTGGAGGTCGGGCAGATCTCCAGCGGAATGCCGCGGTCGCGCACGTGGCGGGCCACTGGGCCCAGCTCGATGCCGGAGAGGGTGGCGTTCAAGTCCTCGTAGATGCGCACGCCGTGACCCAGGCGGAGGGTGCCCTGAACCAGGGCGTCCTTGATGGACTCCACGCCCGCAGCCTCGCCGGCGTGGATGGTGAAGGGCACGAGGTTCTCGCGCAGCAGCTGGAAGGCCTCGGCGTGGTTCGCGGCCGGGAAGCCAGCCTCCGCGCCTGCGATGTCGAAGCCGACCACGTAGCCCTCGCCCGGGCTGGAGATCGGGTAGTTATCCACGGTCAGCTGCGCGATCTCGGTGGCACGATCGGCGTGGCGCATGGCGCACAGGATAAGGCGGGCGTGGATGCGCTTGCCCTTCGCAGCGGCAGCGCGCTCGCCCTCCTTCGCGCCCTGCACGGTGGCCTCCACGACCTCCTGCAGGCTCAGCCCATTGGCCTGGTGCTGCTCGGGGGCGTAGCGCAGCTCAGCGTAGACCACGTTGTCCGCGGCCAGGTCCTCGACAGCCTCGCGGGTCACCCGGACCAGCGCTTCCTTCGTCTGCATGACGGCGGTGGTGTGGTCGAAGGTGGTCAGGTACGTCGGCAGGTCGCCCGAGTTCGCGGCGTCGTAGAACCACTTCTCCAGCTCCGCCGGGTCCGTGGTGGGCAGCTCGTAGCCGATCTCGGCGGCCAGCTCCACGATGGTGGCGGGCCGCAGGCCGCCGTCCAGGTGGTCGTGGAGCTCGACCTTGGGCAGGGATGCAATGACGTCCGAATCAATCATGGGGCACAGCTTACTCGGCAGCTGTGCCCCATGGTGGCGGGCGGGGAAGGTTATCAGCCCCGCCGTCGAAGCCCGGTGAAAACCGGCGGATTACTTGAAGATCGAGCGGATGGCCCCACCCAGGACCACACCCGCGGCGGCCCCGAGGCCGACCAGCCCGGCACGGCCGGCGTCCGTGGAGCCGGTGCGCACCTCCTGGCGAACGCGGATGACCGCGGCCGGCGGCACCGGCGGGGTCATCATGGCCAGGGACTCCGGCGTGGTGGCTGCCCACGCGGAGCAGTACAGGGTGATGCGCCAGATGAAGTAGAACAGCACCATCACACCGATGATCGGACCGAAGGCAGCGCCCGCCGGGTTGCTCAATGCGTTGGAGAAGAACAACGTGGCGAACTGCTTGAAGATCTCGAACACGACTGCGCCGATGATGGCTGCCTTGAAGGCAGACTTGCGCGGCACCTTGGCGCGCGGCAGGTAGACCATCAGCCAGAAGAAGACCAGCAGGTTGGCCAGCAGCGCGACCAACAGCGCGACGAGGAAGGTGATGAAGCGGATGCCCGGAACCTCGTCCAGCCCGACCAGGCCGAGCAGCTTCTCGGTCAGCCCCGAGTTACCGATGGTGGTCACGGCGAAGGCCACGACCAGTGCCAGGATCAGCCCCAGCAGACCCAGCAGGTCGGAGAGCTTGCCCTTGATGAAGTTCTCCGGGCTGTTATCGACCTTCCACATCTCGGAGGCGCCGATGCGCAGGTGGTTCATCCAGCTCAGGCCGGACCACAGGGCCAGCAGAAGACCGATGGAGAACACGGACTTACGCTGATCGATCGCGCCCTCGACGATGGTGCCCAGGGTGTCGCCCATCTCGCCGCTGCCCATGGACGTCACCTGGTCCATGACCTTGTCCAGCAGATCCTGATTATTAGCCAGGATGATCGCGACCGTGGCCAGCACGAGCATGGTCAGCGGGAAGATGGACAGCACGGAGAAGTAGGTAATGCCCGCGGCGAACTGGTTACCGCCCTGCTCGCCGTAGCGCTCGTTCATCCGCATGATGTGGTCGAACCACGGCCACTTGTCACGGAGCTTGACCAGCGCCCCTTCATCGTCTTTGCGGCTGCGTTCCACGCCGTAGGCGTCGAGCTTGTCATAGTCGGGCGTCGTTGATGTTTTCGCCATCAGCGCGTCCATCCTTCCTTAGGCAGGCTTTCGGGGCTTCGGGTTCTCGATCCGGGGTCGGATCATTCTGTGGCACGCGCCGGACGGCTGGTGGCCGACCTGGGCACGTACCTCATTATGTCGTTTTCGTCGGTCTCGGTGTGCCGGTTTAGGGCTTTGGCAGGAAGCCGACGCGGTCGTAGACCTGCTCCACCGTCTTCGCAGCGATCTCGCGGGCGCGCTCCGCGCCCTTGGCGAGGACGCGCTCCAGCTCGGCGCGGTCGTCCATGTACTCGTTGTACTTCTCGCGCAGCGGGGAGCAGAAGGCCTCGAGTACCTCGGCGGTGTCCTTCTTCAGGTCGCCGTAGCCGGAGCCGGCCTCCTGGTACTGGGTGACGAGCTCGTCGATGCTCTTGTCTCCGAGGGCGGACTGGATGACCAGGAGGTTGGACACCCCCGGCTTGTTCTCGACGTCGTAGCGGATCTCATTGTCGTTATCCGTCACCGCGCTGCGGATGCGCTTGGCAGAAACCTTCGGGTCGTCCAGCAGGTTCACCAGGCCGCGTGGGTTGTCGGTGGACTTGCTCATCTTGGCGGTCGGGTTCTGCAGGTCGTAAATCTTCGCCGCGCCCTGCGGGATCATGCCCTCCGGCACCACGAAGGTCTTCTTGTAGCGGGAGTTGAAGCGCTCCGCGAGGTTGCGGGTCAGCTCCAGGTGCTGGCGCTGGTCCTCCCCGACCGGCACGAGGTGCGGGCGGTAGAGCAGGATGTCCGCGGCCATGAGCATCGGGTAGGCGTAGAGCCCAGAGGTGGTGTTCTCGTTGCCCTGCTTGCTGGACTTGTCCTTGAACTGGGTCATGCGGCGGGCCTCGCCGTCGCCGGTGATGCACATCAGCACCCACGCGAGCTGGCTGTGCTCCGGGACGTGCGACTGCACGAAGAGGGTGGAGCGCTCCGGGTCGATGCCCAGCGCGAGCAGCTGCGCAGCACCGGCGAGGGTGCGGTTGCGCAGGTCCTTTGGGCTATATCCCGGCACGGTGATGGCGTGCTGGTCCGGGATGAAGTAGAAGGCGTCGTAATCATCCTGCAGGGTAATGAACTGCTTGACCGCGCCGAGGTAATTGCCCAGGTGGTAGGAGTCGCTGGTGGGCTGGAGCCCGGAGACGACGCGCTGCTTCTTCGCGCCGCTATCGCTGTGCTGTGGGTTTTCGCTGCTTGTCATGTCTTCTAATGCTACTCACCGGGTTTCGGCTGCGTGTCGCCGTCCCCCTGTCCGTGGCAATCGCAGCCGCATTCCTTTTCGACGTCGCCCTCGGTCGCCGCTTGCCCGCCGGTGCGTGGGTCCTCTCCCGTGGCCCTCGCCCCCGGGTCTTCGCCGTGGTGGCGGTGCCGCAGCCCAGCGATGCCTTCGGTGAGGCGGAGCTGGCGGGGGCCTGCGGGGCGCAGCTCCCGGGCCTTGTTCAGCAGTCGGTTGGACAGGCTGTGCTCCCGGTCGCGGGTGAACTCGCGCTCCTGGTACTCGAAGACGGGTAGTGACCAGTGGAAGAAGATGGCGCACAGGCGCAGGCCGAAGGTGAATGCGAGGACGATGATCGCGTTGAGGTTGTCGTTGACCCCGGCGGCGTTGAGCGCC
This sequence comes from Candidatus Corynebacterium intestinavium, assembly GCA_019120635.1. GTDB lineage: Bacteria > Actinomycetota > Actinomycetes > Mycobacteriales > Mycobacteriaceae > Corynebacterium > Corynebacterium intestinavium. The sequence goes on from DWUR01000100.1 coordinate 35,051, forward strand.
AGGTAGAGGATGGACCCGGAGACCGCGACGGAGGCGTAGAGGTCGCCCTGGAAAACCAGGGGGACGCGGTTACTCATGATGTCGCGGAGCACGCCGCCGAACACGCCGGTGAGCACCGCTGCGACGATCGCGATGAGTGCCCCATGGCCTGCACCCAGGGCGATCTGGGTGCCGAGCACCGTGAACACGGAGAGCCCCACGGCATCGAGGATGAGGAAGACCCAGTGGAAATAGGTCATCATCACGGGGATGGCCACGGTGATGAACGCGGCGACGAGCACGAAGACCAGGTACATCGGGTTTTCTACCCACACCAGCGGGTAGTTCCCCAGCAGCACGTCGCGGACGGAGCCGCCGCCGATGGCGGTCACGCAGGCGATGATGGCTACGCCGAAGAGGTCCATGCGCTCGCGGCCGGCGGCCAGGGCTCCGGTCGCACCTTCGGCGGTGATGCCGATGACGAAGAGGACGATCAGGAACATGCCGTCTCCCGGTGGGCTTAGCTGAACTCGAGGATCACGGGGCTGTGGTCGGACCAGCGCTGGTCGTAGGTGGGCGCCTTGTCGACCCGGGCCTGGGCGGCGTGTTCCAGCAGCCCGCCGGTGACGGCGTGCAGGTCGATGCGCCAGCCCGCGTTAGTGTCGAAGGCCTTGCCGCGGTAGCTCCACCAGGAGTACGGGCCGTCCTCCTCGGGATGGAGGTGGCGCACGGCGTCGTGCCAGCCCGGCTGGGTGGCGGCGCCCGCGGCGATGCGGGCCTTGGCGAGTTCGCCGGGTTGGTAGTCCACGGCGCCGAAGAAGTCCTCGGCTGCCCCAGCGGGGTTACCGACCCGGCCGGAGTCCTCAGCATCGCCCACCTGGGTTGCACCGTCCGGGTAGGTGCCGAGCACGTGGTCGAGGAAGGCACGCTCGGCGGGCAGGAAGCCGGACTTGTTGCGGTTGGGCTTCCAGTTCTTCAGGTCCGCGCGGCGGTGACAGATGTTCCAGTCACCGCCGATGAGCATCTGCTGGCCGCCGGCCTCGGCAGCGGCGGCGCGCTGGTGCATGAAGGGCGCGAAGGCATCCAGGAAGCGGAACTTCTCGTCCTGCTTCTCGGTGCCGCTAGCGCCACTGGGCAGGTAGAGGGAAGCCACGGTGATCGGCTGGGTTGTGCCCCCAACCTCGGCGTCCACGGTGGCCTCGATGTAGCGGCCGGATTCATCGAATTCGCGGGCGGCGTCCTCGGCGCCCGGGTGCTCCGGGTTGGCCTGGTGGCCGAAGCCGATCTGCACGTCCCGCAGCGGCAGGCGCGAAAGGATCGCCACCCCGGCCCGGCCCTTGGCCGCGGCGGGGGCCTGGGCGAGGTGCCAGCCATCCTCCAGGGCGGGAGCGATGGCCTTGGCGGTCTGCGCCTCGTCGGCGCGGACCTCCTGCATCAGCACCACGTCCGCCGGGTGGCTGGCCAACCACGGGAGGATGCCCTGGTTGTTCTCGTGGCGCACCTTCGCGGCGGCCCTGATTCCGTTAACGTTAACCGTAGCGACAGTAAAACCCATGCCCACCAATATAGGCCGTGGCCCAGACACACCAGCAGCCGCGCAGCGGACGGGCTAGGCGGCGGCGAGCTGGCGACGTCGTAGCAGGAAGGCGAGCAGCCAGACCACCGCACCGGTGGCAGCCAGGGCCGCACCCGCTAGTGCTGGGGCAGCATAGCCGAAGCCAGCGCCGATGACCGCGCCACCGATCGCGGCACCGGCAGCGTTGGCCATGTTCAGCGCGGAGTGGTTCAAAGCGGCGGCGAGGTTCTGGGCGTCCCGGGCGACGTCCATCAGGCGGGTCTGCAGGCTCGGGACCAGGCAGGAGCCCAGGAACCCGATGAGGCCGAAGTTGGCGATGCCCGCGATGGCGTTGGTGGAGGTGAAGTAGAACGCGCCCAGCACCACGATCAGAGAGATGAGGCTGCCGGCGATGGTGTACTCCAGGTTCCGGTCGGCCAGCACGCCGCCGAACCAGGTTCCGAAAACCATGCCGATGCCGTAGACCATCAAGGGGATCCAGATGAGGGTTTCGCTGAATCCTGCACGCTCGGTCAGGGTCCAGGAGATATAGGTATAGACCGCAAACATGCCGCCGAAGCCGACCGTGCCGATCGCCAGGGTGAGCAGTACCTGGGGGTTGATCAGGGCGCCGAGCTCGGTGATCGGGTTGCTCTTCGGCATGAGAGTCATGTGCGGCAGCGAGATATACAGCGCCACGAAGGTCACCAGGCCGATTACTGCGACGAGCAGGAAGGCGAAGTTCCAGCCGAAGTGGGTGCCCAGCCACTGCGCGGCGGGCACACCTGCGACGGTGGCTACCGAGAGTCCCAGCCCGGAGAAGGCCACCGCCTTGCCGCGCTGCCCCGGCGGGGCCATCGAGGCGGCGATGAGCGCGGTGACGGAGAAGTAGGCGCCGTGCGGCAGGCCGGCGATGAAGCGGCTGATCAGCAGCATGTTATAGCTGCCGGCCAGCACGGTCAGCCCGTTACCGATCGTGAAGGCGATCATGAGCACCAGCGCCAGGCGACGGCGCGGCACGGTGCTGGTCAGCGTGGTGATCAGCGGGGCCCCCACCACCACGCCGAGGGCGTAGGCGGAAATGACGTGCCCGGCCGTGGCCTCCGAGATCTGAAAGTCCTCGGCGATGAGGTTCAGCAGCCCCATCGCCACGAACTCGGTGGTGCCGATGCCGAAGCCACCCAGCGCGATGGCCAGCATGGTGATGATTCTCCTGCGGCTGCCCATGGTGGTTTGTGTTGGCACGGGGCGGCGATTCGGCATGGTTGGCACGGGGCACGCTTCCTTAAATTCTTTGGCTGGGCTGGATGAATACGAAGTAACGAAAAAGAATCAATATTTTTAATAACTTTTTTCGCCTTTCGCAAGCGAAGTTGCGACAGTACCCGTATGATTCACGATTTTTCTACTTCACGTAAGCTGGGTAGCGCGATAAAAAACGAGTGAATTTTGACGGTTCACCGACAGACGATGTGAAAGCAGGGAGATACCGCCTTATGGCCAAGATCATTTACACCCGTACCGACGAGGCCCCACTTCTGGCCACGTATTCGCTGAAGCCGATCGTGGAAGCTTTTGCATCGACTTGCGGCGTGGACGTGGAAACGCGCGACATCTCGCTGGCAGGTCGTATCCTGGCCGCTTTCAACGATAAGCTCCCGAAGGAGCAGCAGGTCAACGACGCCCTCAAGGAGCTCGGCGAGCTGACCCAGTCCCCTGAGGCCAATATCCTCAAGCTGCCGAACATCTCCGCATCCGTCCCACAGATGCGCGCAGCCATCGGCGAGCTGCAGAAGGCTGGCTACGACCTGCCGGACTTCCCTCTCGAGGTCAACACCGAGGAGGAGAAGGACGCCTACGCCCGCTACAGCTCCGTCATGGGTTCTGCCGTGAACCCGGTGCTGCGCGAGGGTAACTCCGACCGCCGCGCGCCGAAGGCCGTGAAGAACTACGTGCGCACCCACCCGCACACCATGGGTGAGTGGACCGCCGACTCCAAGACCAACGTGGCGACCATGGAGGCCAACGACTTCCGCCACAACGAGCAGTCCGTCATCATGCCGGAAGAGGATGACCTGCGCATCCAGCTGGTGAAGGCCAACGGCGAGACCACTGTGCTGCGCGACTCCCTGCCGGTGCAGAAGAACGAGATCGTGGACGCCACCGTCCTGCGCGCCGCCGCACTCGACGAGTTCCTGCGCGCCCAGGTCGCCCGCGCAAAGGCCGAGGGCGTGCTGTTCTCCGTGCACCTGAAGGCCACCATGATGAAGGTCTCCGACCCGGTCATCTTCGGCCACGCCGTGCGCGCTTACTTCTCCGACGTCTACGAGCAGTACGGCGAGGAGCTGCTGGCCGCCGGCCTCGACGGTGAGGACGGCCTGGCTGCCATCCTCGACGGCCTGTCCGAGCTGGACAACGGCGAAGAGATCCGCGCCGCATTCAACAAGGGCCTGGAGGACGGCCCGGATCTGGCGATGGTCAACTCCCACCGCGGCATCACCAACCTGCACGTCCCGTCCGACGTCATCGTCGACGCCTCCATGCCGGCCATGATCCGTGACTCCGGCAAGATGTGGAATAAGGACGACGCGCGTCAGGACACCCTGGCCGTTCTGCCGGATTCCTCCTACGCAGGCGTCTACCAGGTCGTCATCGACGACTGCCGCAAGAACGGCGCATTCGACCCGACCACGATGGGCACCGTCCCGAACGTCGGCCTGATGGCGCAGAAGGCTGAGGAGTACGGCTCCCACGACAAGACCTTCAAGATCGAGGCGGACGGCAAGGTCCAGGTCCTCAACAAGGCCGGCGACGTGCTCATGGAGCACGAGGTCTCCAAGGGCGACCTGTGGCGCGCCTGCCAGGCCAAGGACATCCCGGTTCAGGACTGGGTGAAGCTGGCCGTCGAGCGTGCCCGCAAGACCGGCGACCCGGCCGTCTTCTGGCTGGACCCGGAGCGCGCCCACGACCGCAACATGGCAACCCAGGTCGAGAAGTACCTGAAGGACCACGACACCGAGGGCCTGGATATCCGCATCCTCTCCCCGGTCGAGGCTTGCCAGCTTTCCGTGGACCGCATCCGCGAGGGCAAGAACACCATCTCCGTCACCGGTAACGTTCTGCGTGACTACCTGACCGACCTGTTCCCGATCCTGGAGCTGGGCACCTCCGCGAAGATGCTCTCCATCGTTCCACTGATCGCGGGCGGCGGCCTCTTCGAGACCGGTGCTGGCGGTTCCGCGCCGAAGCACGTCGAGCAGCTGACCGAGGAGAACCACCTGCGTTGGGACTCCCTGGGTGAGTTCCTGGCGCTGGCCGAGTCCCTGCGCAAGCTGGCGGACACCGACAACAACCCGCGCACCCCGGTACTGGGTGACGCGCTGGATGTTGCTACCGAGCGGATCCTGGAGGAGGGCAAGTCCCCGCAGCGCGAGGTCAAGACCCTCGACAACCGCGGTTCCCACTTCTACCTGGCGATGTTCTGGGCTCGTGCCCTGGCCGACCAGCAGGACGACGCCGACCTGGCTGAGCTCTTCGCACCGGTCGCGGACGCGCTGGAGGCTGCCGAGGACGAGGTCATCAAGGAGCTCAACGACATCCAGGGCAAGTCCGTGGAGCTGGGTGGCCACTACCACCTGGATGAGGAGAAGGCGAACGCTGTGATGCGTCCGGTCGCTGCATTCAACAAGATCATCGACGATCTCGCTGCAGCGGATAACTCCCTGGAGGGCTAGTACCCCTCCCCGCTGGGCCTGCAACAGGCCCGACCCCCAGGGGTCAGCGGAGGGATATAGCCGACTGGGCCTAGCGCGCTAGAGATAGCGCGCTAGGCCCAGTTTTTCTTTTCTATCGGCCGGGACCCCAGGCCCCGGACTGGCGGTCTCAGTTCAGCGGGCGGCCCCGCTGCTCATGTCTCAGTTCAGCAGGCGCCCCAGCTGCTCGTGGTGGTGGCCGGGCAGCACCCCGGCGTCGAAAACCTTGCGGGCAGCTTCCTTATTGCCAAGCTTGGCGGCGAAGGCCTCCCCCATCGTCACGCCGTGCTCCGGCACCGGCCCGAAGCGGATCTCGTCCAGCGGGCGGATGCGGCCGGCAGTGATCACGCGGAAGTAGGCGCCACAGTCGCCGTGCTGCGCGAAGCGCTTGACCCAGCCCTTCTCATCGAGCCAGGCGGCGAAAGTCGCGCACGGGGTGCGTGGCACGCTCACCTCAAGCTCAGCGCTGCCCATGGACACGCGCTGACCGATATAGACCTCCGACCACTTCACCCCGGCGGTGGTGATGTTCTCCCCGAAGCTGCCGTAGACCAGTTCGCGGCCGAGCTCCCCCTCCCAGAAGTCCAGCTCCTCGCGGGCGAAGGCGTAGACGGCCTTATCCGCCCCGCCGTGGTGCTTATCGTCGCCGATCGTATCCCCGACGACGCCGCTGCCGTCGCCGTAGTCCGGCCCCGGAGCGAGGATGTCGATGTGAGCCTGCGGCAGCTTTTCGATGCCGGTGTGCTCGTAGGTTCCGGCGGGGTTGGGTTGCGGGCGGCCAACCGCCACCTGGAGCACGCTCGGCTCTGCGTCAATCAGGAATGCAGCATCTGTATTAGCCATGGTGCGGGTCCTTTCTGGCACCTTATGGGCCCGTGTTGTGCTCGTTGCGCTGGAATTCTTTCCTCAGCCCGTGTACCACCCCACCCTAGTGATTCAGCGGCACTTGCTGGCGCTGGCTGCAAATAATTTTCCCAGCAAAAGATACTTCCCGCAGCCACTCACCCCCAGCGGGTCGGAAAGAAACGCTCCCCCTCTGCGCCATTGTCACCCGGTACGCGAGCACGTACCGAGCGGTACTTAAACATGACCCCGAAGGGGTAAAAACATGCGCCCATCACCCCTGAAAACGCCCAAAAATAGACCAAGTGGTATAAATTTTTAAACCCCCTTGAACTGCACTTTTAGTGCGCAATACCGCCAAAACTAGACAGAGCGGTTTACTTTTTTCAACGCGGACTATAAAGTGAGTCACCACACAGCGATCGAGCGGCACAATCCACCCGGATCCCACCCGGATCGCCACGATTCACAACACCGCCTCAACCACACGAAAGAGACAGGAAAAGCCATGACAAAGTACGACAACTCCAACGCGGCAGAGTGGGGCTTTGCTACCCAGCAGATCCACGCCGGACAGACCGTGGACCCGACCGGTTCCCGTAACCTGCCAATCCACATGACCACCAGCTACGTCTTCGACAGCGCCGAGCACGCCAAGCAGCGCTTCGCCCTCGAGGATCCGGGCCCGATCTACTCCCGCCTGACGAACCCGACCGTTGAGGTTCTCGAGAACCGCATCAACACCCTCGAGGGCGGCGTGCACGCTGTCGCCTTCGCTTCCGGCATGGCCGCCATCACCGCCGCGCTGATCAACGTCGCGAACTCCGGTGACCACATCGTCGCCTCTCCGCGCCTCTACGGCGGCACCGAGACCCTGCTGCTCGTTACTCTGCCGCGCCTGGGCATCACCACCACCTTCGTTGAGAACCCAGATGACCCGCAGTCCTGGCAGGACGCCGTGCAGGACAACACCGTCGCCTTCTTCGGCGAGACCTTCGCCAACCCGCAGGCAGATGTCCTGGACATCCCGGAGATCAGCAAGGTTGCCCACGAGAACAAGGTCCCGCTGATTATCGACAACACGCTGGCTACCGCAGCACTGGTCAAGCCACTGGAGCTCGGCGCCGACGTTTCCGTCTCCTCCCTGACGAAGTTCTACACCGGCAACGGCTCCGCTATCGGCGGCATCCTCGTCGACGGTGGCAAGTTCGACTGGACCCAGGAGCGCAACGGCAAGCCGGTCTTCCCGGGCTTCGTCACCCCGGACCCGGCGTACCACGGCCTGAAGTACGCGGACCTCGGCGAGCCAGCCTTCGGCCTGAAGGCTCGTGCGGGTCTGCTGCGCGACACCGGCGCCACCCTCTCCGCGTTCAACGCTTGGCTGGCTGTCCAGGGTCTCGACACCCTGAACCTGCGTGTCAAGCAGCACAACGAGAACGCCAAGCAGGTCGCCGAGTTCTTGGACAAGCATCCGAAGGTCGCCAGCGTCGCCTACGCTGGCCTGGAGTCCAGCCCGTGGTACCAGGTCAAGGAGAAGCTGAGCCTGGAGTACACTGGCTCCGTTCTCGCCTTCGACCTGGCCACCGGCGACGCCGACCCGCGCGAGGCTGCATGGAAGTTCATCGACTCCCTGAAGCTGCACTCCGACCTCGCTAACGTCGGTGACGTACGCTCCCTGGTCGTCCACCCGGCAACCACCACGCACTCGCAGTCCACCGAGGAGAACCTGCGCAACGCGGGCATCTCCCAGGCAACGGTTCGCCTGTCCGTCGGTATCGAGGACGTCCGCGACATCATCGCCGACCTCGAGCAGGGCTTCGAGCAGATTTAACTCACGAGGTTTTCTATGCGCTCCGACTTGCTGCCCGCCTCCGGTTCCTACGCCGATATTCCCATCGGCGAGGTACTCACCGAGGCGGGCGCAAGCATTCCCGAAACCTCACTGCGGCTGTACGCCTTCTACGACGCAGCCGAGCAGGCGGCGGTACCCACGCCGCCGGAGGAGCGCCCCATCGTGCTGATCGAGCACGCCCTCACCGGCGACGGCAACGCCACCGACTGGTGGGCCGACATGGTCGGCGTGGGCAAACCGATCGACACCTCCAAGTACCTGGTGCTCTGCGCCAACGCCCTGGGCGGGTGCGCGGGATCCACCGGCCCCGGTTCCCTGCACCCGGAGGGTGGGTTCTGGGGCTCCCGATTCCCGGGGCTATCGATCCGCGACCTCGTGCAGGCCGAAAAGCAGCTGCTCGACGTGCTGGAGATCCCCCGGGTCCACGTGGTGCTCGGCGCCTCCATGGGTGGGGCGCGCAGCCTCGAGTGGTCGCTGCTCTACCCGGAGATGATGGACGCCGTCCTTCTCATCGCCGTCTCCGCCCGCGCCTCCGCGTGGCAGATCGGCATCCAGTCCGCGCAGATCCGCGTGATCGAGGCCGACCCGCTGTGGCACGGCGGGGACTACTACGAGGCCGGCATGGGCCCGGTCTGGGGCCTGGGCGAGGCGCGCCGCATCGCCCACTTGACCTACCGTGGCGAGCTGGAGGTCGACGAGCGCTTCGGCGCCGAGCCGCAGCGGGGAGAGAACCCGCTGGGCAAATTCCGCTCCCCCAATCAGCGCTTCTCAGTCGAAGGCTACCTGGACCGGCAGGCGATGAAGCTGCGCAACCGCTTCGACGCCGGCTCCTACGTCACCCTGACGGACGCCCTGAACCGCCACGACGTCGGCCGGGACCGCGGCGGCATGAACGCTGCCCTGGGTAACTCCACGGTCCCCACGATGGTCTGCGGCATCGACACGGATATCCTCTACCCCTATCACCAGCAGGAGCACCTCTCCCGCAACCTGGGTGCCTTCCTGGGGCTGTCCCAGATCACCTCTCCCACCGGCCACGATGGCTTCCTCATCGAGGCGCGCCAGATGGGCAATGTGCTGGAGAAGTTCCTTAACGCCGCCGAGGAGCTGGCCAAGAATCCGGAGCAGCGCGCGGAGATCCTGCAGCACCACAACCGCTAGGACCCGCTAAGGGCGGCCACCGAACAACCGCCACCCAACCCCCGCACCCTGCTTCGCGGGATACCCAGCTCCGCGCCCCCCCGCGCAGGGACTCGGTCCGGATGCCCCCTAGCTGCCCAGCGTGTCCACGCTGATCGCCAGGTACATCATCAACAACCCCACGCCGCCGGCGAAGAGGCAATCAAATTTGCGGCTGCGGACCGCGAAAATCCCCAGCACGTCGGAGTCCACGACCCACCGGATCGCGGCCAAAAACACCAGGCTGGCCCCCATCGCCGTGGTGCCGCGGCGCCACCGGTCCGCCGCGATGAAGAACACCCCCACCGCCAGAAGCAGCAAAAACACCCCGATGAGCGCCCGCTGCGCGATCACCGGCAGCGGCGAGGCGGGCACGTCCCGGTCGTGCGGGTTGGCCAGCAGCTCGCGGCGGTAGGTGCCGATCTGCGCGGCCTCCGCCCGCTCCTCCGGGGTATCCGGCATCGTGCCCAGCTCCTCTAGCTCTAATCCCCTAGTTCTCGCCCTGCTCGGCGAGCAGCTCGGCGCGCTCCACGACATTGTGGACCAGGAAGGCACGGGTCAGCGGACCAACGCCACCCGGGTTCGGCGAGATCGCGCCCGCGACCTCCCAGACGTCCGGGTGCACGTCGCCGGCGAGCTTGCCGTCCAGGCGGGAGACACCGACGTCGAGGATCGCCGCACCCGGCTTGACCATGTCCTTGGTCAGCATGTGCGGCTTACCTGCAGCGGCGACGATGATGTCGGCGTTGATGGTCTCCGCCTTCAGGTCCTTCGTGCCCGTGTGGCAGAGGGTGACGGTGGCGTTCTCGCTGCGGCGGGTCAGCATCAGGCCGATCGGGCGGCCAACGGTCACGCCGCGGCCGATGACGACGACCTTCGCGCCGTTCAGCTCGACGTCGTAGCGGCGCAGCAGGCTGATCGCACCGTTCGGGGTGCACGGCAGCGGGGCGGGCTCGTTGAGCACCAGCTTGCCGAGGTTCACCGGGTGCAGGCCATCGGCGTCCTTGGCCGGGTCGATGCGCTCCAGCACCGCGTTTTCGTCGAGGTGCTTCGGCAGCGGCAGCTGCACGATGTAGCCGGTGCACTCCGGGTCCGCGTTGAGCTCGTCGATGACGGCGTTGAGCTCCTCCTGGGTCACGTCCGCCGGCAGGTCCTTGCGGATGGACTTCACGCCGATCTGCTCGCAGTCCTTGTGCTTCATCCGCACGTAGGAGTGGCTCGCCGGGTCGTCCCCGACCAGGACCGTTGCCAGGCCCGGGGTGATCCCCTTGGCCCGCAGAGCGTCGACTCGTTGCTTCAGGTCCGCGAAGATCTCGTCGCGGTACTTCTTTCCATCCAGGGTAATCGCAGCCATGCCAGCCATTATTCCACAGGCCTACCGCTGCCCCACCGGCGTGCGCCCCGGTTCCCCCACTTCAGGGCGGGCACCCGATCGCCCGCTACAGTCCGCCCGGGAAACCGAGCTGCCTCCAGGCCTCGTAGGCCGCCACCGCCGCCGCGTTCGAGAGGTTCATGCTGCGCCGGGCCGGCAGCATCGGGATCCGCAGCTGCGCGGTGATCCGGGGGTCGGCCAGGGTGTCCTCGTCCAGGCCGGTGGTTTCGGGACCGAAGAGGAGGACGTCGCCGCGGCGGAACTCCACGTCCGTAAACCAGGTTTCCGCGTGCGTCGTGAAGGCGAAGATCCTCGCCCGGGGTTGGGCGCCACCCTCCGCCTGCTTCCGACCCAGCTCTGCCTGCTTCCGACTCACCCCAGTCAGGTGCGCAGCTGCGGCCTCGAAATCCTCGTGGAGCTGCACATCCGCCAAGTCGTGATAGTCCAGCCCGGCGCGGCGGACGTGCTTCTCCTCGAAGTTGAAACCCAGCGGGCCCGCCAGGTGCAACGCCGCCCCGGTGCCCGCGCACATGCGGATCGCGTTGCCCGTGTTTGGCGGGATCTGCGGCTGATCGAACAGGATATGGAAGGGCGGGTCGGCGGCCGGCCGGGGTGACGTCGTCAAAGAAGAAGAGCGACCTGAGGCGGAAGCGGGAGTGGAAGGCTGCGAAGACACGCCACTCACCTTATCCGCGCCCGCGGGGGCTCACGGCACCGGAACACGGTAAGAATGGAGGGGAAGAACCCGACGATCGGGCACGAAGCCCATCAGACGATGAAAGAGGTCGATCAGACATGGCTGATGCACCGAAGGACGCAACACCGCAAGGCAAGAAGACCGCGAATGGCGGAAAGCAGCACCCGGTGGACATCACCCTGTTCGGCGCGACCGGATTCGTCGGCAAGATCCTCGCGGCCTGGCTGGCAGAACACGCGCCGAAGGATGTCACCATCGCGCTGGCCGGCCGCAACCGCGAGAAGCTCGTCTTCCTCAAGCAGCAGCTGCTGACCGTCCACCAGGGAGTGATGGACTGGCAGATCGTGGAGGCCGATGCCTTCGACGAGGACGCCATGACCGAGCTGGCGAAGAACACCCGCGTGGTGATCTCCACGGTGGGCCCGTTCGTTCGTTACGGCGAGGACCTCGTGCGCGCCTGCGCGGAGGCCGGCACCCATTACGTGGACTCCACCGGCGAGGTGCTGTTCATGCGCAAGATGATCGACAAGTACGACGACGTGGCGAAGGCCAACGGGGCGCGAATCATCCACGCCTGTGGCTTCGACTCCGTGCCCTCCGATATCGGCATGCTGCTGATCAGCGAGGCCGCAGCCAAGGATGGCAAGAAGCTGGCCGAGGTGACGAACCTGGTCAGCATGCGCGGGGCCATGTCCGGCGGCACCGTGGAGTCCGCACGCGAGCAGTTCCAGGCCGCACAGCGCGACCCGGAGCAGGGGCGCGTGCTGGCTGACCCGTACTCCCTGAGCCCGGCGCGCGAGGCGGAGCCTGAGCTGGGTGAGCAGCCGGATTATGGCGTGCTACAGACCGAGACCGTCGGCGCCCCGGAGGGTTGGGCAGGTCCTTTCCTCATGGCCTCGGTGAACACCCGCGTGGTGCGCCGCTCCAATGCGCTGAGCGGCTTCAAGTACGGCAAGTCTCTGCGCTACCGCGAGTTCCAGACCACCGGGCCGGGTCTGAAGGGCCGCGTTCAGGCCTATGCGCTCGGCGGGGTGCAGCAGACGATGCTGACCGCGATGAAGGCGCCGAAGCTGCGGGACTTCATCTCCCAGTGGGCACCGGAGCCGGGCGAGGGTCCGACGAGCAAGGCGCAGGAGAATGGCTACTTCCGCTGCGTATTCCACGGCTTCGTGAAGCCGAACCCGGCGCCGAACGTGGAGCCGGATTACATCGCCACCCTGTACTCCCAGGGAGACCCGGGCTACCGCTCAACCTCCCGAATGCTGGGCACCGCGGCACTCACGCTGCTCAAGGACGAGGCGGAGCTGCCGGGTGCTGAAGGCGGCGTGCTGACCCCAGCGACGGGCCTGGGCATGGTGTACGTGCGTCGCCTCCGCGAGTCCGGGATGCGACTGGACGTGGCACGGGGCGGGCTCTACCGCACCTCCACGCCGCAGTAGCTGCGGAGTTCGGCGGTCGGGCGGGGCCGTGTGGGGCCCTGCCGTGTGGTCCCGCCGTGTGGACGGGGCCGGTGGCTTAGCTTTCTATCCGGGCGGGGCCATTGGCGACGACGAGGTCCGGGGCAGGGCGCCGGGCGATGTGGGCGCGCTCTTGGGCGGCCCACATCGCCCACCAGGGGGCGTAGTAGGGGTCTCGATGCAGCGCGCGCTGCTTGCGCAGCTTGGTGGGGGCGTCCAGCACCAGGGTCCGGTGGGGGATACCGCGACGGCGCAGCACGGCCAGGGACTCAGGACTTAGGGCACCGACGCCTTCGACGATTAGTGGGCGGCCGGGGTCCAGTGGCTGCCACTGCGCGGGGGCGTTCTTCTCCCAGTCCCAGCGGCGAAAGCCCGGGCAATTGGGCTGCAGCACCTCGGCGGCGAGCATGCGCGCCGCGGCGAAGAGCCCGCCCCAGCCGGGGTAGAAATCCTCCAGGTGCACCAGTTGGGGTGCGGTGCCGGGGGTTGGGGACGTGCTCGGTGATGCGCCGGTCTGTTGGCTGGGCGCACCGAGTGTGGCCATGAGGCGTTCCGCAAAGTGAGTCTTGCCGGAGCCGCTGCGACCGTCGATGAGGATCGCCCACCGCGGGTCACGGCCCGCGCGGGGTCGAGGTGCAGCAGCCGACTCGATCTGTGCGGCTCGGCAGCCTCGCTGTCTTGCGACCCAGGTGGAGAGCTCGCGGATGGCATCCGCTGGGGAGAGCTGCGAAGCGCTAGCCATTCTGTACTCCCAGCAGCACGAAGTGGCCGGTCCACACCGCGATGCCCAGGGAGAGCAGGCTCAGTGCCAGCGATCCTGCCACCACGGCCCAGTCCCAGCCGCCGAAGCGGACCTGCCGGGCCCAGGCGCGTTCGATGGGCTGCCCCTCGGCGTTATGCGTGGCACCGAAGCCACGGGCCTCCATCGCGGTGGCCAGTTTGGAGCCGCGGCGCAGCGCCAGCACGAGCAGGCTGAAAGACTGCTGCACCGCACGCTTCAGCTTGCCCTCATCCCCCAGACCGCGGGCGCGGCGGGCGCGCTCCACGGCTGTCCAGTCCTCCCGGAACAGGCTGACGAGGCGAACGCCCGCCACCGCGCCGATGACGAAGCGGGTGGGCAGCTTCCATAGCTGGGCAAGGCCGTCGCCCAGGCGGGTGGGGTCCATGTCCGCGGTGAGCACCACGGCTGGCACGCCCACCGCCAGCACGCGGATCATCACCGCGATGGCCAGCTGCACCGAGTTCTCGGTGATGTGGATGAAGCCCCATTCCAGGTAGCTCTGCCCGCTGGCCCGACCGTAGAAGAGCATGCTCACGCCCGTCAGCGGGGCTAGGAGCAGCAGCGGCCAGGCCCGGCGGAACAGCCGGGCGGGCCCGACGCCACACAAGGGTGCGACGACGAGCAGGGTCAGCGCGAAGGACACGCTGGCGCTCACGATATCGATGCTGATCAGCAGCGGGGTGGTCAGCAACGCGAGCGCGAGCAGCCGGGTGGATGGGTCGATGCGTTCCAGGATCATGCCCGCACCTCCAGGCCGGGGCCCTGGGGCAGGTGCCAGTGGTGCTGGCCCAGGGCGGCGAAGTAGTCCGCGTCGTGGGTGATGGACAGCAGCCCCATGCCACCGTCCGCCAGTTGTTGCAGCAACCCCACCAGGGCGGTGAACGTGTTGAGGTCCTGGCCGAAGGTGGGCTCGTCCAGGATCAGCAGGCGCGGCTCGGTGGCCAGCACCGCGGCCACGGAGAGCCGGCGCTTCTCCCCGCCCGAGAGGGTGAAGGGATTGGCCGCCGCGAGGTGGGTCAACCCGAGGGTGCCCAGCAGCTCATCGGCGCGCCGCTCGGCTGCGGCGGCGTTCATCCCGGCGGCCTTGGGGCCGAGCAGCAGCTCGTCGCGGACGGTGCGGGCGGCGAGCTGGTGTTCCGGGCTTTGGAAGACGTAGCCGATGCGGCGGACCAGGTACTTCGAGCGCCAGCTTCTGGGGTCCGGGGTTTCTCGGCGCCTGGGCTTGGCGGGCTGGAGCCCACTGGCGTTCAGCTCCCCGCCCGCCGCGGGAACGAGGCCCGCGAGGGTGAGGGCCAGGGTGGATTTTCCGGTGCCGTTGCCGCCGGTCAGGCAGGTCGACCCTGGCTCCAGGGCAGCGGTGATGCCGGTGCGGATGGCGTGCTGGCCCCAGCCGATGGTGAGGTCGCGGGTGCGCAGCAGTGGCGCCCCGCTCGCGTGGGAGTTCCCACCTGCGGGCGAGGACGCAGCGTCGATTAGCGTTTCAGCATCGGTCGGGTGACCAACGGTGCCTCGGTTGCCAGCATGGTTCTGGTGATCAGCATGGCTCCGGTTGCCATTTGAACCGGGCGCGGCCTTCATCGCGCCCAGCTCGGGCGGCGGGGTGCCCATGCGTCGCAGTGCGGGCGAGATGCCCGGCACCCAGATGCCCGCCTCGGCGAGCCGGTCGGCGTGGGCGTCCAGGATCTGCCCGGCCGGGCCGTCGGCGAGCACTCCCCCGGCCTGCCGGCCACCACTGACCTGCTCCCCCTCGCCGCTGGGGTTGGTCTCCCCGAGCACGAGGATGCGGTCGACGTGCCCGGCCCAGGTGGCCGCGCGGTGCTCCACCACGATGAGCGTGGCGCCGGTCTCCTCGCAGGCGCGGATGACGGCGTCGCGCACCTCGGCCACCCCCTCCGGGTCGAGGTTGGCGGTCGGCTCGTCCAGCACGATCACCCGAGGTCGCATGGCCAGCACCCCAGCCAGCGCGAGCCGTTGCTTCTGCCCGCCGGAGAGCCGGTGGGTGGATCGGTCGAGGTCCAGCTCCCCCAGCCCGACGGTGCGCAGGGAATCCGTGGCGCGCTGCCACATCTCCTCCCGCGGGATGCCGAGGTTCTCGCAGCCGAAGACCACGTCGTCGCCGACTCGGGCGGCGATGACCTGCGAATCCGGGTCCTGCAGCACCATGCCGACCAGCCCGCGCGCCTGGGCGGGATCCTTGCCGTCCACGCGGATGGCACCGCGCTGCTCGCCGTCCTCGGCGTCCCCCAGTACCCCGGCGATGCCCGCAAGCAGGGTAGATTTGCCCGCGCCCGAGGCCCCGAGCAACAGGACTCGCTCCCCCGGCTCAAAGCGTGCGGTGATGTTCACGATGGCCGGGTTCTTCCGGCCGGCGTGGCGCCAGCCGAAGTCGGTGATCTCCACGACCGCCCCGCCCGGCGGCCGCCCGTGCCTCGTCATGGCCCTTTCCCCTTATCGGCCTAGACCAGTTGTTGGCGTTGCCTGCCTGCCGGGAAGCGGTCGAGCGCCCCGGTGGCGGCCAGGCCGCGGACGAGCAGCCAGCCCACCAGCCCCGCCAGCAGGATGCCGGAGAGAATCATGGTGGACAGGTAGGTGGCGTTGAAGGCCAGGGACTTCGCGTAGTTACCGCTGGTCGCCAGCTCCAGGACGAACTCGAAGATGGCGGCCACAGCGCCGGCGGCCATGGCCACTCCCAGCCCAGCGCGGCGGTAGGCGAAGATCGCGAAGACCAGCTCCGCACCCAGCCCCTGGGCCAGGCCGGAGTACAGGGTCTCGATGCCCCAGTGGTTGCCCAGCAGCGCGGAGACCACGGCGGCGAGCACCTCGACGAAAAGTGCCGCACCTGGCTTGCGGATGATCAGCCCACCCAGCACGCCACCGAGCAGCCAGATGCCGACCGCGAGCCCGCCGAGGCCCGGGGTGGCGGCATCGAAGACACCATAGGCCGCGCCCCCGATTCCATTCCATACCCAGAAGATCAGTCCGCAGGCCACACCGAGCACGGCGGCGACGATGATGTCCACGACGCGCCAGGACTTGCTGTGCTGCGTGGCCTGCTGCTCCCCTGCGAAGCCACTGGTGGCACTGTTCTGTGGTGATTTTTCGGGCGTGATGCTCACGGTTATCCTCCCTATCGCCGGCATGATCCGGATCAGGTTTAACGGTCGGCACCACGATGCTGGCGCCCTCTCAGCCCGGACTTTCTCCCGGACTCCCGCGTTGGTCGGCTCTAACCCTAGCAGCTGCCCCGGACAGCCCTATTTCCGGTGCCGGGTGAAGAAGCTCAAGATCTCCGCCCCGGCGTTGACCGCGCGAGTGGGGTTCGCGTTCTGCTGTCCCCCGTCGTTACGCACCCCAGCGATCCCGGACTCGCCCGGCCGGGCGGCTTCGCCCTCGCCGGGCCACGTGTGATCCATCCCCTTCACGGCGATGTGCATGACGTCCTTGTCCGCCGCGCAGTCGCGCCACTGGTAGCGACGGACGACGGGGGTAACGTTGCGAACCGCAGGCGCGCCGAAGCAGGATGCGCGGTGGGCGTACGCGGAGGCGAAGCTCATCGCCCCGAGGTAGGGGGTGCCGTAGCGAGAGCCGCCTTCGTAGTGGATGCGGCTGTCGGCCTCCCCGTGGATTTCGAGGAAGGACGTCGCCCTGCTGCCGCGGAACTGTGGGTGTTCTTTGCCGCGCTGTGCCCGTGTTGCGCAGCCCTGCCAGGTTCCCTTGTAATAGGCGCCTGCCACGGAGGCGAAGGCGGCGAATTCCTGGGGCATCTCGCAGGCGAGCTTCGCGACGAAGCCACCGCCGTTGCTCATGCCCGCGGCATAAATGCGCAGGTCGTCGACCTGGTAGGTAGCGGCGATGCGGTTGATGAGGTCCCGGACTAGGGCGAGGTCCTGTTTCCCGGTGGCCGTGGCATAAGGCGCGCCCGCCCAGGCCTTGTCGATTCCGTCGGGGTAGGCGACGATGGCGCCGTCCCGGGCGAGGTCGCCGAAGCGGGCCATGGATGCGCCGGACTGCCCGTAGCCGTGGAAGGCGAGGATCAGCGGTTTGGGACGGGTGGCCTGGGACTGGCGGGGCAGGGCGTCGGCGGGCACGTACAGCACTGCCTGGCGGTTCAGTCCGCCCGATTTCAGCTGGACTTGGCCGTTGTGCCCGGGGCGTGGGGCACCCCGCAGCGGGGCGGAGTGCTGGGTATTGCGCAGCACGGGCGCGGGGCTGGTGCTGGTGGCAGGATCCGCGGCAGCTTCCTGACCGGGCTCTCCCCCGCGGCCGTCCCGGGCGCTGGGCTCGCCGCCCGCCCCTGGGGTGCGGTCGTTGCTAGTGCCCGTGGCCCGGCTTGAGCGCTCCGGGATGGCCACGGCGGATTCGTGCTCAGTGCGCTCGCTGACCAGGCTGTGCCGACTTTTTCGGGTGAGGTAGTCGACGCTCCAGCCGGTATTTTTCTGCAGCCACACCCCGGCCCCGGCCGCGAGCAGAATGGCCACGGCTGCCAGCGCGAGGGCGATGATTCGCCGCAGCATATAGCGCCGCTGACTGGTGGGTCGCCCGGGAGGGCCAGGGGTGGTCATTCCTCCGATCCTGGAGGGTGAGCGCGGTGATTGTCAATCGGTGAATCGCATAAGTGTTATTCCCCACGTTTTCGGCCTGACCCGTTTCTCCCCCCGCCCCGGACCGCGTGCTCCTCCCCACCATCGCAGCCACCCACCTGGGTCGCGCCCACTGCCGACCCGGTGGCCGGCTCCGGGGCGCCTCAGCGGAAATCCCGCGACGGGCTGCCCAGCGCCGCTGCACCGCCCAGCTCCGGCTCCACGGCCTCCAGCAGGTCGGCGGTAACACTGGCCGCGCCCTCCGCGTTATGCACGATCCCGCGGACCACCACGATGCGCGCTGTCATCGCCACCTGCCTTTGCTTCTTCCATAAGCCCTGAGTGAGCATCACGTTCGCGATGCCGGTCTCGTCCTCCACCCCGAGGAAGACGACCCCGCCCGCAGTCGCTGGGCGCTGCCGGTGCGTGATCACCCCGGCCACCCGGATCCGCGAACCATCCGGCACGTGCAGCAGGTCCACGGCGGGCACCACCGCCGCCCCGCCCCGGCGCTGCCCGCGGCGCACCCCGGCGCGCACCGGCAGGTCGTGCCACTGGGAAAGCTGACCCCGGAGCAGCTCCACGGGGTGGCCATCCGGGGTCACCGACGTGGCCGCGAGGTCCGCGGCGGCCAGCTCGAAGGCGCTCATGCCGGGCAGCGCGGGCACCGACGGGGCGGACGTCCCCAGCAGCATGCCCTCCCGCTCCGTGGCCGCCAGCCCCGCGGCCCACACCGCCTGCCGCCGATCCAGCCCGAGGCTCTCCAAGGCGCCGGCCCGGGCCAGGGCCGCCACCTGCGCCACGCTGAGCCCGGCTTCCCGGGAGAGGTCGCTGACCTGTCGGTACTCCCCCTTCTCCTCCCGCGTGGCGATGATCCGCTCGGCCGCCTCCTCGCTGATCCCCGCGATGGATGCCAGCCCCAGCCGGATCGCGCCGATGGGCTCCGCGGTGCCCCGCCCCAGCCCGTGCACCCCGCGGACGCGGTTGACGTCCTTAAAAGAAGAGGAAGCAGACGCAGCAGAACCGGCCGAGAGATCCGTGTCCGCCTGCACCCCGGAGGCATTGACGCACACCGGGAGGATCCGCACCCCGTGGCGGCGGGCGTCCGCGATCAGCGACTGCGGCGAGTAGAAGCCCATCGGCTGGGCACGCAACAAGGCCACGCAGAACTCCGCCGGATAGTGGTACTTAAACCAGGCGGAGTAGTAGACCAGCGCGGCGAAGGACTGGGAGTGGGACTCCGGGAAGCCATAGGCTGCGAACGCCATGATCTTCTCCCACAGCCGGTCCGCGACCTCCCCGGTGATCCCGTTGGTGCGCTCCAGGCCCTCGTAGAAGCGTTCCTTGAGCCGCGCCATCCTCTCCGGGGAGCGCTTGGATCCCATCGCGCGGCGCAGTGTATCGGCCTCCGCGGCGGTGAACCCGGCGGCGTCCACCACGACCTGCATCAGCTGCTCCTGGAACAGCGGGATGCCAAGGGTCTTGCTGAGCGCGGGTTCCAGGCACGGGTGGTCGAAGGTCACCGGCTCCAGGCCGTTGCGCCGCCGGATGAACGGGTGTACCGACCCGCCCTGGATGGGGCCGGGGCGGATCAGCGCGACCTGCACCACCAGGTCGTAGAAGCGGCGGGGGCGCAGGCGGGGCAGGGTGTTCATCTGGGCGCGGGACTCCACCTGGAACACGCCCACCGCGTCGGCGCGGCTGAGCATCTCGTAGACCGCCTCCTCGGTCGGGGCCAGGCGCCACAGCTCGATGCGGCGGCCGCGGTGGGTGGCCACCTGGTCGATCGCGTGGTGCAGGGCCTCGAGCATGCCCAGGCCCAGCAGGTCGAATTTCACCAACCCGACGGCCGCGCAGTCGTCCTTATCCCACTGCACCACGGAGCGGTTCTCCATCCGCGCCCACTCGGTGGGCACGACGTCCGCGATGGGGCGGTCGCAGATGACCATTCCGCCGGAGTGAATGCCCAGGTGGCGGGGCTGGCCGATCAGCGGTTCAGCGAGCTGGCGGACCCGCTCGGGCGCCTCGGCGGTGCCTCGGGTCCAGGCATCCACCTGGCCAGCCGGGTATCCGAGCGCGCGGGCGGCGTCCCGCAGCGCCCCCTTGCGCCGGTAGGTGATTACGTTCGCGACCTGGGCGGCGTTGTCCCGCCCGTAGCGGCGGTAGACGTACTGGATGACCTCCTCGCGGCGGCCGGATTCGATGTCCAGGTCGATATCGGGCGGGCCTTCGCGCTCCGGGGAGAGGAAGCGCTCGAAGAGCAGGCCGGCGGCGACGGCGTCGACCGAGGTAATGCCGAGCGCGAAGCAGACCGCGGAGTTCGCCGCCGAACCGCGCCCCTGGCAGAGGATGTTGTTGCTGTGGCAGTGGTCGACGATGTCGTGGACGATGAGGAAGTAGCCGGGGAAGCCCAGTTTTTCGATGACGCCGAGTTCCCGGTCAATGACCTCCCAGGCTTTCTGCGCCGCCGCGGTGGAGCCGCGCCGCCCGTAGCGGTGGGTGCCGTTTCTTTCCACGAGCTCGCGGAGCCAGGACATCTCACTGTGGCCTTCCGGCACGGGGAAGTGCGGTAGTTCCGGGGCGACGAGGTTGAGGGTGAAGGCACATTCTTCGGCGACGTCCACGCTGGTCGCGGTGGCTTCCGCGAGCCAGTCGCAGTCCCCGGCGAGCTGCCGCATTTCCACCCCGGAGCGCAGCCAGGATCCGCCAACGGGGTGAGTGACGGGTTCGGCGTGGGCGACGTCCCAACGCCGCCGCAGGGCGGCCTTGGCCCCGGCCAGCCGGGCCTGGCTGGGGGCCGCGCAGGTGGGCTGGGAGGAGAGGATTTCGCGCAGCCCGTGGGCAGTGGCGAAGGCGTGCAGGGCCTCGTTGTGGTCCGCGTCCGCCGGGTCCATGCTGATCTGCAGCTGCACGAGGCAGTGCTGCGGGCCGAAGGCTTCGAGTAGCTCCCCGGCCCGGCCGGGGGTGGCGAGCTGGGCGGCGTCGATGAGGACGAGCCAGTGCCCGCCGGCCGCCTCGGCGAGCTCGCCGAGGCTGGGATATTCGACCGCATCCTTGTCCCGGTGGGTCATCCGGGCGGCGGTGATGCTGCGGCTAAGCCGCCGGTAGCCCTCCTGGCCACGGCAGAGCACCGCCAGGCCTGGGGCCTGTGGCCCGTCGATGCTGAGCTCCGCCCCGAAGGCGGTCTGGAGCTGGCCCTCTGCCTCCGCGGCGGCGGTGGCGAAGCGCGCGGCGCCATACATGCCATCCCGGTCGAGGCAGGCCAAGGCGGTGATGCCGAGCGCGACGGCCTGTTCCACTAGTTCCTCGGGCTCGCTGGCGCCGTGGAGAAAGTGATAGCTGCTGGCGGCACGCAGCTCCGCGAATTCCACATGTGCCCCGACTGCGCGTGCCTTGCCGCTCGGGTGCCGCGCCGCCGTCTGCGTCCCGCAGGAGCCACCAGGCGGTTTCCCGCGCGAGTCACCGCGCTGTTCTTCGCGCCGCACTTCGTTCCGTGAGCGGGCCGCTACGCTCTCACCTGTGATTTTCCCCGAAAGAATACGCTCGATCCGCGACCAGCTGAGGGCCTTGGGGTTATTGAATCCGCGCGTATACGTCACGTGCGAAACCCTACCCTAAATCGAACACCTATTCGATATAGCGCGGGGAACGCCCACCTGACCCGCCGTCCAAAACCGTCTTTTCCTCAAGGCCAAAATCGACGACACCACGTGCATAAATGACAAGAAAATAGACCAAGTTGTCCACCACCGCCAAGCGGTGCTAAATTTGCCTTCAACAATTAGTGACCCGCCAAACCTAAGAAAACACCCACGCCAACGACGGCACCCAGCGGGCCCTCAGATCTAGGAGGATCACCATGTCCCTTCGACGCAAGGCTCTGGCCGCGACGATCGCCCTGACCACCAGCTTCAGCCTCGTGGCCTGCTCCGGCGGCAACGACGACGACACCATCGTCATCGGCACCACCGACTCCGAGCAGAAGCAGTGGCAGGTCTTCAAGCAGGAGCTGGACAACGCCGGCCTGAAGACCGAGATCAAGTCCTTCAATGACTACTCCATCCCGAACCGTGCGCTGACCGACGGCGAGATCGACGTCAACAACTTCCAGCACATGATGTTCCTCGCCGAGTACAACAACGGCAACAACACCGACCTCGCACCGGTCGGCGCCACCGAGATCCTGCCGCTGGGCCTGTACTACAAGGACCACTCCGAGCTGAAGGACGTCGAGAAGGCCGGCGAGGTCGCCATCCCAAACGACTCCACCAACCAGGGCCGCGCCATCAACGTCCTCGTCCAGGCAGAACTGGTCACCCTGAAGAAGGAAGGCCTGCTGACCCCGACCCCGGCTGACATCGACACCGAAAAGTCCAAGGTCAAGGTCACCCCGGTCGACGCAGCCCAGACCGCGACCTCCTGGCTCGACGGCACCCCGGCCATCGTCAACAACTCCTTCCTGGACCGCGCGGACATCGACCCGGCGACCGCCATCTTCCAGGATGACCCGGAGAAGGAGGAGGCACAGCCGTACATCAACGGCTTCGTGACCACCAAGGACCGCAAGGACGAAGAGGACCTGAAGAAGCTCGTCGAGATCTGGCACTCCAAGCCGGTCCAGGACGCCATCGACGAGCAGACCAAGGGCACCTCCGTCGCCGTGACCATGTCCGGCGATGAGCTGCAGAAGGTGCTGGACAACACCCAGCAGAAGCTCAAGGAGCAGTAAACCCAACCCCAAAAAGGCGTGTCTCGCATGGCCGGCTCACCAGCCCGCCTGCCGAGGCACGCCTTTTAAACCGGAAGGCACTCCAATGGCCCAAGGCCCATCCGCCGCCCCCGACGCGGCCGCCCCCGCAACCCAGCGGGGCGACCGCACGGGAACGGGAATCGAATTCCGCAACGTCCACAAGGTCTTCAAGCAGGGGCGCAAGTCCGTCACCGCGCTGGAGGACGTGAACATCACCATCCAGCCGGGCTCCATCGTGGGCATCATCGGCTACTCCGGCGCGGGCAAGTCCACGCTGGTGCGCCAGATCAACGGACTGGACAAGCCGACCAGCGGCGAGATCCTGCTCGATGGTCAAGATATCGTCCCGCTGAAGGAACCGGAGATGCGCACGCTGCGCTCCGACATCGGCATGATCTTCCAGCAGTTCAACCTGTTCTCCTCCCGCACCGTGGCGGGCAACATCGCCTACCCGCTGAAGCTGCAGGGCATGCCGAAGGCCGAGCGCGAGGCGCGCGTCGCCGAGCTGCTGGAGTTCGTGGGGCTGGCGGATAAGGGCCGCAGCTACCCGGAGCAGCTCTCCGGTGGCCAGAAGCAGCGTGTGGGCATCGCCCGTGCGCTGGCAACGAACCCGAGCCTGCTGCTCGCCGACGAGGCCACCAGCGCGCTGGACCCCTCCACCACCCGTGACGTGCTCGCGCTGCTGCGCCGCGTCAACCAGGAACTGGGCATCACCATCGTGGTGATCACCCACGAGATGGAGGTCGTGCGCTCCATCGCCGACCAGGTCGTCGTCATGTCCAACGCCCGCGTGGTGGAGCAGGGCTCGGTCTACGAGGTCTTCTCCAACCCGCAGACGGAGGTCGCGAAGAACTTCGTGGCCACCTCCCTGCGCAACACCCCGGACAACGTGGAAGCGGACGCCCTGCAGGCCGGCGACGGCCGCCTGTTCACCATCACGATGAACCAGGGTGTGGGCTTCTTCGACGCCGTCTCCGAGCTCTCGGCCGCGGATGTGAGCGTGAACATCGTCCACGGCGGGGTCACCACCCTGCAGAACCACTCCTTCGGCCGCCTGACCGTGCGCGTGACCGCTCAGGACGCCGCCGGTGAGGCCGCGATCGAGAAGTTCTACGCCGACCTGTCCCAGCGAACCGATATTGAGGAGATCCGATGAGCGCGCTGACTACTTTCCCGACCGCCGCGGGCTCCACCGCCACCACAGCCGCTACCGCCCCTGCCACCGCGTCCCCGGACACCCTCGTGCTCGCCGCGATGGACTGGGACCGGCTGGGCGGCACCTTCACCCAGGCGATCTACGACACCCTCACGATGGTGCTGGCCACCCTCGTCATCGGTGGCCTGCTGGGCCTGGTGTTCGGCATGCTGCTGTACACCACCCGCCCGGGCGGGGTGCTGTCGAATAAGCCCATCTACTGGGTGATTAACTTCCTGGTGAACTTTGTTCGCCCGATCCCGTTCATCATCTTGCTCACCGCCATCGGCCCGTTGAGCGATGCCCTAGTGGGTAGCCGTATCGGCCTGAAGGCCGCGGTGTTGGGCATGGTGATCGCCGCAACCTTCGGCGCGGCCCGCATCGTGGAGCAGAACCTTGTCACCATCGACCCGGGCGTGATCGAGGCGGCGAAGTCCATGGGCGCTTCCCCGCTGCGAATCATCTTCACGGTGATCATCCCGGAGGCCCTGGGGCCGTTGATCCTGGGCTTTACGTTCATGTTCATCGCGATCGTGGATATGTCCGCGATGGCTGGCTACATCGGCGCTGGCGGTTTGGGTGACTTCGCGATTGTCTACGGTTACCGCGCCTTCAACGACGAGGTCACGTGGATCACCGTGCTGGTCATCATCGTTATCGTCCAGGCTGCTCAGCTGTTCGGTAACTGGCTGGCTAAGAAGGTTATGCGCCGCTAGAAACTCACCCTTCGCCGGGCTTTCTGCCCCTCTTTTTAGGACGTCGCCCCCTTGCACTTCGGTGCGGGGGCGGCGTTCTTTTTATGCCTTGTTGGGGCAGGCGACGGTAACGAACGGGGCGTCGGTGACGAGCGCGACGTCGTCGTCTAGAAAACGAGGTTGACGAGCAGCACGTAGAACACCGTGCCCAGCAGGATGGATTGGGTGGCGGAGCGGCGCCACAGGTGCCAGATGGTGGTGAAGGCCACCGCGATGAGCAGGGAGGCCAGGCCGCCGGGGGCGTCCATCCGGTCGGCAGCGGTGTAGATCACGAGGATGCTCATCACACCCACGGGCATGCCCATGCCGAGCCAGGCGACGAGCTTGGATTCCCGGAAGGAACGCAGGGCGGCGAAGGGCAGGCCGCGCAGGGCGACGGTGACGATGCAGAGCGGGAGCAGCACGCCGATGGTGGTGCCGAGGCTCACGCCGGCGGGCAGGCCGTAGCTGCCGGCGGCCTCGGCGGCGTGGAGGGTGTCGGCTGCGTGGACAGCCTCGGTGGCCAGAACAGTGGGTTGGGTGCTCATACTTCCTGCCTTTCGTCCCCGGTGCGCCAGCGCAGCTGGAGGGCGCGGTCCAGGCCCGGGAGGTAGAAACGGGCGAGTAGGACGGCGAAGTAGAGCAGCATCGCGATCATCAGCATGTTGCCCGGGGAGACCAGCAGCGCCACCGCGGCGGTCACCGCGGCCGTGAGGACCAGGGAGACGTCCCTGGTGGCGAGGAAGGACTCGATCAGCAGCACGACGAACAGGGCGGTGAGAGCGAACTCCATGCCCTCGAGCTTCCAGGGCATGGCGTCGCCGAAGAGGGCGCCGAGGACTCCCCCACCGACCCAGGCGCACTGCAGGACGATCTGAATGGCGATGACCTGGCGGCCGGTGAAACGCTGATTGGGGTTGGCGCTGACGATCGCATAGGTCTCGTCCGTCAGCGCGTAGATGCCGTAGGCGCGGGCGAGCCTGCTGCGGATGACGTGCAGCGGGTAGTTCAGGGCGTAGAAGACATGCCTGAAGTTCACCAACAGCCCGTAGAGCGCGGCCGAGAGCGGCCCCACTCCCCCGGTGACGAGGCTGAGCGCCAGGAACTCCATGGAGCCGGCGTAAATCACAAACGAGAAGATCGGCGCCCAGAACCACGCGAAACCCATCTGGGTCAGCAGGATGCCAAAGGCCAGGCCGAGCGGAACCATGCCAAGGCCCACCGGCATGGCCAGCCCGATGGCATGCCGGATGCTGCCCTGGTCGGGCTTGTGCTGGGTATCGGTTTCGTGCGTGATGTCGTGCTCGTGCGGCATAGTCCGGTCGTTCTGAGTGTCGTGTTCGTCTGCGCCGTTGCGGTCCAGCGTCGCGTGCGAGGCGTTGCCCGGCTGAGTGCGGCCCTGGTCGGGTTGGCCCTGCTCGGGACGCCGCGAGTTACCCAAGAATCTCCTCGCAGCTGACCGCGATCCAGGACTTCGCGCGCTTGGGCTTATCGCCGCAGGAGGACACGACCATGACGCTGTCCCGGCGCTCCATGCGGACCCGGAAGCGCAGGTCCGAGGCGGTGTCTTCCACGATGCGGACGGCGACATCGGCGGCTGCCTGCGTGTTTTCCTCGTCGCTGCCTTCTGGGCTTTCTTCCCAGGACGTCAGCGCGGCGAGGCCGACGGGCAGACCGCGGTCGTCGAGCTCGTGGGCCACGCGGAGTTCGGCGACCTGGCTGGCGGGGGCGAGGCAGCCGCGGCCGCGGTTGCCCTGCAGCCAGAGCTCCCCGCGTTGGGCGTGTTCCACCATGCTGCGCGCCCCGCCCTCGGCCATGCGGCCGAAGGAGTAGTTGGCGGGCAGCAGGAGCATGGAGGGCGCGAAGCGGTGCCCCTTGGTGTGGGAGGACTCCCAGATGATCGGGTCGATGGGGTCCGCCGAGGGGTGGTCATCGAATTCCTCGAATTCGGTGCGCTTGGGATCCACCGGCCCGGCTCCCACTCCGGCGGCGTCGGCGTGGTGCTGGGTGGGCGCGAGGTTTGCGGCGGGCTGGCTCCCCGGGATGGCTTCGTCCCCGTGTGCGGTGGGCTCGTCGAAGTGCTTGTTCAGCGCGGCGGCGAGCGGGCGGCCGCGGACGGCGCAGCAGCGGTCGCGGCGGCCGTGGGTGCAGACCAGCAGGATGGGGTGCTCGACGCGGCGGGCGCCCGGGGTGTTGCCCGGGGTGCTCAGGTCGACGTCCAGGAGGGCCTCGACGCTAGACAGGTCCATCCTTTCGAGGATGGGTTCGGTGCCGGTGGCCCAGGCGATATAGAGCACCCGGGTGTTGTTCTGGCGGCGGTCCTGGCCTTCCCGGCCGGGGCGGCGGATGAACTGGAGTTCGGCCCCGTTGTCCTTGAGGAAGGTTTTGATCTTCGCATTCAGCTCGGCGCCGAAGGCGGTGCCGTCGAGGATGTCGTGCCCCCAGCCGGTGTAGAACTCCAGGCAGAGGACGATTTTTCCGGGTTTTGCGGTGCCAGCGAGCTGCTCTCCGGTGAAGGTGGAGCAAATGGTGGGGGCGTCGTCGAGCTGTTCGGTGGTGAACTCGTGTGGCGAGACTCCCGCGAGTGGATTTCTGCTGGTAGCCATAACTGACAAGGTACCAAATGGAAGGCCTTAGGCAGACCTAAGCGGCCGGATCGATTGATCGCGGCCGCTTCAGGGTTTACGGGCTCACGCCCGTGGGGCGGGCGGAAGGCCCACGGGTACTCTTAGGAGCTGAGGGAGATGCTGCCGGATGGCTTGGAAGCACCCTTCTTGACGGTGATCTTCGGACCATTGTCGAAGGTCTTGTAGTTGTTGAAGGCTGCGCCGACCTTTGCGCCACCACCGGTGGCGAAGGTGCCCTCCTCCGAGCCGGCCTTCCAGGTGAAGTCGACAACCAGGGACTTGTGAGTGCTGACGGTGCTGTCCCCCTGGAAGATCAGGCCTTCCTTCAGGCCGACATTGACCTGCTTGACGCCCTTGTCGGTGGTCACGCCGTACTGGCTCTGGTCGAGCTCCTTGACTCCGCCGACGAGGAGGCCCTTCTTGAAGGTCTCGACCTTGACCAGCTGGAAGCTCTCCGGCATGCGCTCGATGAGGTCGCTGACCTTGGTCTCGCCCTTCACACCCTGGATCTTGATGCGGGTCTTGACGGTCGCGCCCGGGCGCACGGTCTCAGCGCCGGTGACGAGCTGCTTGTAGACGTCCACGTTCCAGACCGGACCGCCGACGTTACCGAGCTTGTACTCCTTGCCCTGGGCCTGTGGCAGATCCTTCGGAGCGGAGGAGCCGAGGCTGCCCAGGCTGCCCAGCGGGCTTGCACCTGCGGCGGTGACGCCGCCCATGGCGACGGCCGTCGCTGCGGTGAGGGCAATGGCGGCCTTGCCGATTGCGTTGATCTTCTTGGTCGCCATTTCTTTGGACCCTTTCATTCTGACCCGCGCCGGCGCGCTGGCCTTTGTGTCTTTGAGGACTGGAAACTGGGTGCGCTGGGCGGTCCCGCCTGTCGCTTGCCGAGGTACCTCGCTCTCTAGAATGACCCCGGTTCAACCCCAGTGACCGGCAGCTTACTATTTTCTTAGCACCAGTACATTCGTTTGGGAAACTACTCCCGGTTTATTTTCCTCACCACCGCTTTCACCCCCACCTTCCAGCCCTAACGCAACCCAGTCAGCTCTCAGTAAGTCGCCTCGACTCGCCACTTCTGCCCCTTGCATACCAACAGGTAGGCGCCCTCGTCGGTGGCGACCTGTAGGCGCGCATAGCGCTTGCCTTCGGCCCACCACTGCTCGTCCACGGGCCAGGGGCCAGCCCACCCCCGGATGGGTAGTATCCGGTTACCCCACTGCAGCCGTTGGGGTGGCTCACTCATCAGCCCCCGGCCGGTCACGTGCACGGGCTGTGCGCGCTCGCTGAGCACAGCGATCGATGCGGCCGGGTGCCCCGCGCTGGGGTTTGCAGCTTCGCCCACCGTCGCTGGCAGCGGCGCGGGCAGCTCACCCCGCCACTGGGTCGTGGGCTGCGCGGAAACCTCCTCGGGCACTTCCTCGCCATAGGGCAGCGTGAGCACGCGCCCGCCGATGGCCCGCCCACCCCGGTGGACAACCTGCTGAACGGCAGCCATGCCGATGAGGGCCTGCGCTCGCCCAGCGGCGGCGCGGGCTGCGCGCAGCCCCTCGTCCGCCCCACCCCAGAGCGGTTCGGCGATGGTACCCGCAGGCACCGTCTCGACCGGGAGCAGCTCGATGGCGACCACTCCGGCGGCGGAATCCTCGAAGCCCTCCTGCTCCGGCTCGCCAACCTTGGCGCGCAGCCGGGTGATCCAGCCGTCGAGTTGCCAGCGGACCCGCTGGGCGGTGTCATCTTCCGTCAGGGGCTCGCGGCAGCGCCAGGCGCGCTCCACCACGGTGGGGCCGGTGTACTCCGCAGGCGGGTTGAGGTGAACCCGCACGGTCAGCCGGAGGCAGGCCTCCCCGCGCCGGAAGAGCTCTCCGTGCAGCCGGGCAGCGGCCTGGCGGGCAACGAAGGCCGCGGTTTCGGTGCTCCGAATGGGCTCTTCTACCTGGTGCAGCACCTCGACGGGCTGGGCGGGGCGCTGCGGGGAGACCTCCCGGCCGGGCTCGCCGCAGGCCACTCTGTGCCAGTACACAGCTTCGGCACCGAAGCGCCCCGCCACGTGCTTTCGCCCCAGTGCCGCGAAGTCTCGCAGGGTGCGCACCCCCAGCTCCTGCAGGGTGCTGACCAGCTCGGCTGGGGCGCTCAGCACAGACTCCACCGCCATAAACCCGATGGGCAGGGTGGGCACGAAGCTGGAGTTTCCGCCGGGCGGGACGTGCACCCCACGGCGTGCTGCCCACACGGCGGGCATCAGGTCGTCGGCGGTGCCGGCCAGGCACTCCACCCCCAGCCGGGCCGCGGAGTCCAGCAGGAGTTCGACGGCCGCAGCCTCCCCGCCGTAGTAATTCGCCAGCGGCCTGGTGGGCAATGCAACGAGACCCGGGCGCAGCGTTTCCACCCCGGCAGCCACCTCCATGAGGGCCGCCACGATGTCCTCATGAATCGTGGCCTCCTGCACTGGGTCGGCGTGCGCATGCCGTAGCTCCGGGCAGGTTGCGAGCGCGTGACGCTGCTTCATCCCCTGGCGCACTCCCTGCGCCCGCGCAGCGGCGTTACAGGCCTGGACGCGATATTCCGCGATCGTGGCGGCAGGCCGCAGCATGTCCCAGCCGCGAGCAAGCCCCACGGCATAGACCGGGAAATCCGGGAACCACAGGACGGTCACGCGTTCAGCCGCAGCAGCGCTAGCTTCGGCACTGGCCTTTCCCCGGCCAGTCACAGCGCCACCTCGATCCGGCCCTGATCGACCTGACTGCCTGCACCATCGCGGCGGCCCGTCAACTCCGCCGTGATGCGCTGCGGCGGCTGCCCCTTGCCCCAAACGCGCCCGGTCACACCGACCGAGCGGATGCGCCCGCTCCCCCGGCCCAGCCCGTGAACACCAGACACCCGCACGTCAAGGTTCAGCCGCGCACCCGGCCAGGGCGCGCCGCAACTCAGTAATGCGCAACTACTCTTACGCAGCCTCGCCTCCACGGGGCGCGCGAAGGTGGGCGTGACCCGCCGGACGGGCACGTAGACGACCAGGTCCAGCCCCTCCGCCAAGGTCGAGAGCACCGCCCCGACGTGCGGTGCAGGGTCCGGCACGATGATCAACCGGGAGAGCTCTCCACCCGCCGCGGCTATGGCCGCCAGCGCGAGTTTCGGATAGCCCACCACCGCCGCACACCCGCCGTTCGCGGTAACATGCGCAAGAATATCGACGACCGCTGCGGGGCAGTCCGCCATCGCGGTCACCGCCCCGCGCACCAGCCCGCCGCCAGCAAGCTGGCCCGCGAGCCACTCGGGCATGCCGAGCGTCCGCGCCCGCCCCACCGTCGCGGGCTCGGGCGCAACCACGCGCAGCGGCGCGGCCGCTCGGGCAGATTCCGCCTCCTGGCCCGCAACCTGAGGCTGCGCCACGCTCTGCAGCCCAGCCACACCCCGTGGCTCCGCTGCGCTCTGAGGCTCCGCTGCGTTCCGAGGTTCCGGCGCACGCGAACCCGCGGCCACAGTCTGCGCCGCCGCACGGTTGCTTTTGAGCTTCTCGATCGCATGAACAACATTGCTCTCATCGATCAGCATGGGCACGGCGCTCCCTCCTCTACATCGGCACCATCAGCTCGGGAAACATGCAGGCCAGCCCGCTCCCGCCGGGAATCAAAGTTAAGTTCACAGCTCCGGCCAGGCCGACCGGATTGACGTCCTAAAAGATAGAAAACACACCAGACAAGTCGAACAGATGTTCTAATTCAGGGATTCTAGACCCACCTGGCGCGGTTCACCAACGCCCTGCTCACCGCCGAAAAAGACCGCGCAGGCGCGAGGAACTAGACTCGTCACATATGAGCAAAAAGAACCAGTCCCGCAAGAACGCCCAGCGCCCCACCCCGCAGCGCTCCTCGCGCGCTGAGCAGAATCGCGCAGCGCGACAGAACAGCGCACCACGGGACAGCGCGTCCCAGAACAGCGCAGCGCGGAACAAGCAGGGCAGCGCCCCCAGCGAGGCGACCATCCTCGTCCGCGCCCCCGAGGGCGTGCGCGCCGCCGCGTCCCTCCTGCTCGGGCTCGGCGTGGCGGCGATGGTCATGCCGCTGGCGACGACCTGGCAGGTCATGGTGCTGATCATCGCAATCGGGGCGGGTTTCCTCGTGACCTTCAGCCACCCCTACCGCAAGAAGGTGCGCGCGGCCGTGGAATCGACGGGGCGGAAGTACAAGACCTCCGTCGCGCAGATCATGCCGCTATTCCCCCTCTGGCTCGCGCTGATGATCCTGCCCGCCTTCCAGATCCACTCCTGGATCGCGGCGCTGATCGTGCTCGCGCTGGCCGGGGCCTATGCGTGGATCTCCTTCCCCAGCATCGACGGCACCCGCTATCTCGCCGAACCTGGGACCGGGCAGGTTAGGGACGACGCTTAAACCTCTGCGTTCTGAGCCAGGTGCACGGCCCAGCTCAACGCCAGTGCCCCCGCCCGACAGTGCGGACTACCCGCTGATCCTGGCTAGTCCACGCCCCACCCCCACGAACGCGAAAGCGCGCCGCACCTCATCGTGCGACGCGCTTTTCTGCTTGAGGAGCACTGCTAGAGAGGCGCCTCAAGCGGTGGGGTTTACTCCCACTCGATGGTTCCCGGTGGCTTGCTGGTGATGTCCAGCACCACGCGATTGACCTCCGCCACCTCGTTAGTGATGCGGGTAGAGATCCTCTCCAGCACCTCATAAGGAATGCGGGACCAGTCAGCGGTCATGGCATCCTCGCTGGAGACCGGGCGCAGCACGATCGGGTGACCGTAGGTACGGCCGTCGCCCTGCACCCCCACGGAGCGCACGTCCGCGAGCAGGACGACCGGACACTGCCAGATCTCGCCGTCCAGGCCGGCAGCACTGAGCTCCTCGCGGGCAATCTTGTCGGCCGCACGCAGCGTCTCCAGGCGCTCCTCGTTGACCGCACCGATGATGCGGATGCCCAGGCCCGGGCCCGGGAACGGCTGACGAGCGACGATAACCTCCGGCAGGCCGAGCTCGCGACCCACCGCGCGGACTTCGTCCTTAAACAGCTGGCGCAGCGGCTCGACCAGCTTGAACTCGACGTCATCCGGCAGGCCACCGACGTTGTGGTGGCTCTTGATGTTCGCGGTGCCGGAGCCGCCGCCGGACTCGACGACGTCCGGGTACAGGGTGCCCTGGACCAGGAAGTCCACGGTGGAGCCCTCCGGGGCGTCGGCAAGCACGCCTGCGACGGCGCGCTCGAAGGAGCGGATGAACTCCGCACCGATGGCCTTGCGCTTGGCCTCCGGGTCGGTCACGCCGTCCAGGCGCTTGAGGAAGGCCTCGCGCTCGTCCACGGTGATCAGCTTCGCGCCGGTCGCGGCGACGAAGTCGTTCTCCACCTGCTCGCGCTCCCCTGCGCGCAGCAGACCGTGGTCCACGAACACACAGGTCAGGCGGTCGCCGATGGCGCGCTGCACGATCGCGGCGGCCACGGCGGAGTCCACGCCACCGGACAGGCCACAGATGGCGCGGCCATCCTCACCGATCTGCTCCCGAACCTGCTCGATGAGCTCCTCGGCGATGTTGGAGGCGGTCCAGTTCTGCTCCAGGCCCGCGATCTCCGTGAGGAAGCGCTCCAGCACCTCCTGGCCGTGCGGGCTGTGCATGACCTCCGGGTGGTACTGCACACCGGCCATGCGGCGGTCCAGGCACTCGAAGGCGGCAACCGGCGCGCCGGCGGACTTCGCGGTGACGGTGAAACCCTCCGGGGCCTCAGAGACCGCGTCGCCGTGGCTCATCCAGGCCTTGTGCGAACCCAGGCCCGCGTGCATCACGCCGCCGTCATCGAGGAGCTCGACCTCGGTGCGGCCGTACTCGCGCTGCCCCGTCTCGGAGACGGTGCCGCCGAGCGCGTGCGTCATGGCCTGGAAGCCGTAGCAAATGCCAAACACCGGCACGCCCAGCTCCAGCAGCTCCGGCTGCAGAGCCGGTGCACCATCGGCGTAGACCGAGCTCGGACCACCCGACAGCACGATGGCCGCGGGGTTCTTGGCCTTGATTTCTTCAATGGTGGCGGTGTGCGGAACGACCTCGGAATAAACTCGGGCCTCACGCACACGGCGCGCGATCAACTGTGCGTACTGCGCGCCGAAATCCACCACGAGGACTGGCTGATGATTTTGCTGATTCACGCTGCTCATCCTATCGCATATACGGCTAGTCCCCCACGGGGTGGGTAACACCCGTGGGGGACTTATTGCCGCGCTTGATGGGCTGCATAATGAGTGGCCCGGTTGACCGCGTGCTCGGCAACCCAATTAGCTTCCTCGTTGGCCGCCTCATCGGCGGCTTAGTAGCCGGCCTAGTGCGCGAGCCCTTCCTTCGGTTCGTGGTGGTGCTTCCAGTTCGGCACTGCGCTGTTGACCGCAAGGTCCAGGTGCCCACCCACCGTGGTGATCTCGGCGTCGATCCCGAACACGCTCATCAGCCGCTCCGGGGTGAAGACCTCGTGCGGGGCGCCGGACTTCACGAGCTCGCCGTCCTCCAGCAGCACGATTTGGTCGCAGTAGCGGGAGGCCAGCCCCAGGTCGTGCATCGCGACGATCACGCACACGTTGTGATCGGTGGCGAGGTGGCGCAGCTGCCCCATGAGGCGGAACTGGTGGTGAATGTCCAGGTGGTTCGTCGGCTCATCCAGCAACAGCACCTTCGCGCTCTGCGAGATGGCGCGGGCCAGCTGGACGCGCTGCTGCTCGCCGCCGGAGAGAGTGTTCCACGTGCGGTCCATCAGGTGGGCGACGTCCGCGTGCTCCACCGCGTGCGAGATGGCCTCGTGGTCCTCGTCCGTCTGGCGGGCGAACGGGCCCTTGGAGGCCATGCGGGAGAGTTCGACAACCTGCCGGGCCAGCAGCTCGGAGTTCGCGTTGCCGTGCTGGGCGACGAACGCGACCTGCTTGACCTTCTCGCGTCGGCTGTAGCTGCGCAGCGGGGCGCCGTCGATCATGACCTCGCCGTCGAAGTCGACGACGTCGGCGACGGACTTCAGCAAGGTGGACTTACCGGCACCGTTCGGCCCCACCAACGCGGTGATTGTGCCTGCCTCGAAGGAGGCATCCACGTTGGCCACCGTCGGGGTGGACTTGCGGTGGTAGGTGATGGAGACGTTCTGGATTTCTACGATGCTCATACTCGCTGCCCCCGGTTCAGGATGAAGAAGAACAGTGGTACGCCCAGCAGTGCGGTGAACACACCGACCGGGACTTCCTGCGGCTGGAACACGCTGCGAGCCAGGGCGTCGGTGAACACCAGCAGGATCGCGCCGACCAGCGCGGACAGCGGGATCAGACGGGCGTGGGAGGAACCCACGATCATGCGCACCGCGTGGGGCACGAGCAGACCGATGAAGCCGATCGCACCGACGGCGGAGACCGTCGCTGCCGTCATGAGGGCCACCAGGATCAGCACCGAGGCGCGCACGCCGACGACGGGCACGCCCATCGACTTCGCGGTCTCGTCGCCGAAGCTCATGGCATCCAGGTAGCGGGACATCATCCAGATCAGCAGGCTGGTGATGACCACGGTGGTCAGCACGATCCACATCGTGTTGGCGCGGGAGGCACCCATCGCACCAAGTAGCCAGAAGGTGATACCGCGGACGGACTCCGCGTCGCCGCGGGCGACCAGGATGAGGCTGGTGATGGCCGAGAAGAACTGGCCAACCAGTACACCAGTGAGCACCACGCGGGTGGACACGAAGCCCGTGCCACGCAGCAGGAGCATCAGCAGGCCGAAACTCAGGAGGGCCCCCACCGCCGCGCCACCAGTCAGACCCAGCGCGAAGCTGACGGGCATGAGCAGCAGGGCCACGACCGCGCCGGTGGATGCACCGTAGGAGACACCCAGCAGGTACGGCTCCGCGAGGTCGTTGCGGGTGATCGACTGCAGCGAGGCACCCGCCACCGCCAGGCCCGCGCCGACGAAGATCCCCATGACGATGCGTGGGATGCGCAGGTCGAAGAGGATAGATTGGCGGATCAGGCTGGGCGCGGGGCGACTATCGCTGGCGAAGATGCCGAGCTTGTGGGTGATCGAGCCCCAGACCTCGTCGCGAGTCAGGGTAGCTGCGCCCATGAACAGGGCCATGTAGCAGACCAGGGCCAGCAGGATCAGCCCGACGACCCACGCCACCCAGGTGGGCACGCGGCGCGCGGGTGCGAGCTTGGTGCCCTCCAGGGGGGATGCCTTCGCGCCCTTTCCGGGCTCGCGGCGAGTGTCAGGGCTCGATGCCATACCTAGTTCTTCCAGTTCTTCACATACTCAGCGACGTCCTCGAGCGGCTCGTAGGACTGAACGGAGCCGGACAGACCGATGCCCTTCACGATGACGTAGCGCTTCTCCTTCACTGCCTTGAGGT
This sequence comes from Candidatus Corynebacterium intestinavium, assembly GCA_019120635.1. Lineage (GTDB taxonomy): Bacteria > Actinomycetota > Actinomycetes > Mycobacteriales > Mycobacteriaceae > Corynebacterium > Corynebacterium intestinavium. The sequence goes on from DWUR01000100.1 coordinate 70,780, forward strand.
TACGGGTTGCTGGATCCTTCTCCAGCATCTCGATCTTCTCCTCGGCCTTGTCTCCCGGTGCACCGCGGCCCGGCAGGTCAGCCAGGACGATGAAGTCCGGGTCCTTGTCAGCCAGGGCCTCCCAGCTGAGCTCCGGCCATGCCTCGTTGGCGTCGTCGAAGACGTTCTTCACGCCGGTCAGGTCGAAGATGTCCTGGGCGATGGAGAGCTTGCCACCGACGTACGGTGCGCCGTCGAAGATGGAGTACAGCAGGGCGCCGGAGAGATCTTTCGGTGCGTCCTTGACGCTCTCCGTAGCTGCGTCGACGTGCTCCTTGTGCTTCTTCTCGAGCTCGGCAGCCTTGTCCTCAGCACCGAAGAGCTGGCCGAGCTGCTGGTAATCCTTCAGCAGGAGGTCGTAGGCGTTCTTACCCTCGTTGCCGTCCTTGTCGCGGCACTCGACGTTGGAGTACCAGGTGGCGACGCCCAGCTTCTTCCACTCCTCGCGGGTGCCTGCGCCGTCGTCGGTGTAGACCGACTCGAACGGAGAGAGGATGGCGTCCGGGTCCACCGTGCGGATCTGCTCGGCGGTGGCGACCTCCGGGGAGACCTCCGTGGACTTCTCCATCTCGTCCTCGTACCCCTCCAGCGGGGCGTCCTTCTGGTGGGAGTAGCCGGCGAGCGTGTTGCCGAGACCGAAGGCAAGGACGTTGTCCGTGGTGCCCTGCTCGACGGACATGATGCGCTCGGCTGGCTTATCCAGCTGCATCGTGAAGCCGCAGTTGCTGAACTCGAAGCCTTCACCCGAGGCGTTGTTCTGGGAATCCCCCGACTGTGCGCCGTTTTTGCCAGCGTCCGAGCACGCCCCGAGGACGAGAGCTCCGGAAGCCAGAATGCTCATGAGACCAGCGGTGCGGAGCTTGTGTGCGCGCTTCATAATGCTCCCCCAAAAGAAGTTGAATCAATCGCCCATTGCAATAAGACAGACGGTTTTCAACTTACCGAGCGAACATTTGATTGTCATTTTAAGCATGAATAAAGCGGACGAACTCACAAGCAGGAGTTCGACCGCTTTCTTCTTCTGACTTTCCGGCGCCGCGTGGCGCCATTAGTCAGGCGTTGATGCGCGCTTAGCCAGCCATTTCTGCGCGCTATTTCGCGCTCCTAGCGGACCGCGATATCCACTTTCTGGAAGGCCTTGACCTCGGTGTAGCCACACTTCGCCATGGAGCGGCGCAGGCCGCCCACCAGGTTCTCGTGGCCCAGCGGGTCCGGGGTCGGGCCGAAGAGCAGCTGGTCCAGCGGCACGGAGGTCGGCGGCAGCAGCGCGTCCACGGTGCCGCGTGGCAGCTTCGGGTGCGCTGCGCTGGAAGGCCAGAACCAGTTCGGGGCGCCGGCTTCCTCCGCGGCGGCCAGGGGCGCGCCGAGGGCGACGGCATCCGCGCCACAGGCGATGGCCTTGGCGATGTCGCCGGAGCAGGAGAGCTCGGAGTCCGCGATGACGTGCACGTAGCGGCCACCGGTCTCGTCCAGGTAGTCACGACGGGCAGCGGCGGCGTCGGCGATGGCGGTGGCCATCGGGACGTCGATGCCCAGGGCCTGGCTATTGGTCACCGGGCCCGCACCCACGATCACGCCGGCCGCGCCGGTGCGCATCAGGTGCATGGCGGTGGTGTAGTCCACCACTCCCCCGGCGATGACCGGGACGTCCAGGGAACCGATGAACTCCTTGAGGTTCAGTGGCTCGCCGTCGGTATCCACGTGCTCCGCGGAGATCAGGGTGCCCTGGATGACCAGCAGGTCGATCCCGCCGGCGATCAGCGTCGGGGCGAGCTCGCGGGCGCGCTGCGGAGAGACGCGCACACCGAAGCGCACGCCAGAGTCGCGCACCTGCTGCAGGCGCTCCTGGAGCAGGTCCAGGTCCAGTGGCTGCTGGTGCAGGCGCTGCAGAACCTGGTTCGCCGCGAACTCCGGGGTCTCCAGCTCCTCGGCCGCGACGTCCTCGTCCGCGCCCTCGTTGAAGGAACCGAAGTAACCGCGCTCGGCCGCGGAAACGATCTCGCCGAAGGCGGCGTCGAGGTCCTTCGCACGGCCCCACAGGCCCTCCGCATTGATGACCGGCAGCCCGCCGGCCTTGCCGAACTCGATGGCGAACTCCGGGCTAACCACGGCGTCGGTCGGGTGCGTCATGATCGGGAAGTCGAAATCATAGGCATCGATGCGCCAAGAGGTGTCCACGTCCCGCGAGGAACGGGTGCGCCGCGAAGGCACGATGTCGATCTGGTTGAGGCCGAAGACCTGGCGTGCGGAGCGACCGCGGCCGATGTCCTTGTATTCCTGCATGTTGGTCCTTATTTCGTGGGTCAGCGGGGTGCGCTGCGGTGGTGTGGGCGGCGCACCCCGCTGGCCAGGGTGGGAGGCTTATCTCTAGAAAAAGATTAACCGGTAGCGGCCGGCTTCCGCTGTGTGCGAAGCCGGCCGGTGGGATTTAGCGGTTCGGGTCGTAGTTCGGTGCGGTGGCGATGCCCTGCACGTCGTGCGGGTGGGACTCGCGCAGGCCAGCGGAGGTGATGCGCACGAAGCGAGCGTTATTCAGCTCCTCGATCGTGGCGGCACCCGTGTAGCCCATGGCGGCGCGCAGGCCACCGACCTGCTGGTGGAGAATCTGGTCCAGACTGCCACGGAATGGCACGCGACCCTCGATGCCCTCCGGCACCAGCTTCTCCTCAGACTTCACATCGGCCTGGAAGTAACGGTCCTTGGAGTAGGAACGCTTCTCGCCGGTTAGGCCACGGCCCTGCATCGCGCCCAGGGAACCCATGCCGCGGTAGCGCTTGTACTGCTTGCCACCGACGGTGACGACCTCACCCGGGGTCTCCGCGCAACCCGCCAGCATGGATCCCAGCATCACGGTGGATCCGCCAGCTGCCAGGGCCTTGGCGATGTCGCCGGAGTACTGCATGCCGCCGTCCGCAATGATCGGGACGCCAGCGGCGCGAGCTGGAACGGCTGCCTCCATGATCGCGGTGATCTGCGGGGCACCGACACCAGCGACGACGCGGGTGGTGCAGATGGAGCCCGGGCCGATACCGACCTTGATGCCGTCGGCACCAGCGTCGATCATCGCCTGCGCGGCCTCGCGGGTCGCGAGGTTACCGCCAATGACGTCCACGCGGTCGCCGAACTCCTTCTTCACGCGGGAAACCATGTCCAGCACCCCGCGGTTGTGGGCGTGCGCGGTATCGACGACGAGGGCGTCCACCCCAGCGTCGACGAGTGCGGTGGCGCGCTTCCAGGCGTCCTCACCGGTACCGATACCAGCAGCGACGACGAGACGGCCGGAGGAGTCCTTCGCTGCATTCGGGTACTGCTCGCGCTTCGCGAAGTCCTTGACGGTGATCAGGCCGGTGAGCTTGCCCGCGCCATCGACGATCGGCAGCTTCTCGACCTTGTTCTCCGACAGCAGGCGCAGCGCGGCGTCGGCGGAGACACCCTGCTCGGCGACGATCAGCGGCATCGGCGTCATGACCTCACGGACAGGGCGGTTGATGTCGCGCTCGAAACGCATGTCGCGGTTGGTGATGATGCCCAGCAGGGTCTGGTCCTCGTCGACGACCGGCAGGCCGGAGATGCGGAAACGGCCGCAGATCTCGTCGACCTCCTCAATCGTCATGTCCGGGCTGGCGGTGACCGGGTTGGTGACCATGCCGGCCTCGGAACGCTTCACGATCTCGACCTGCTCGGCCTGCGCCTCGACGGAGAGGTTGCGGTGCAGCACACCGATGCCACCCTGGCGAGCCATGGCGATGGCCATGCGCCCCTCGGTGACGGTATCCATCGCTGCGGAAGCGATCGGGACGTTCAACTTGATGTTGCGCGAGAACTGGGTCGCGGTGTCCACGGCGGAAGGGATGACCTCGGAAGCGTCCGGGATCAGAAGGACGTCGTCGAAAGTGAGTCCGGTGAGAGCGACCTTGTTCGGATCGTCGCCCCCGGTCTCCACGCGCTGGGATGCCTGAGAGTTGTTAGTGGACTGTGGGTTTGCCATAAGGCCTGATCCTTCCATCGCGTTGTCAGCGCACGATCCGCACTGGCGAAGGTCTTCCGCTTGCCCCGTGAGACACGCACCTGCCTGCGGGTTGTGCCGGATTCGCTAGCGCAGCTTCGGTTACGAGCTTTTATTAGCCCTTACTTTAGCGCTAAACGTCTAGAATGTGTTTTCCGGGTTGGCTTGCGGGTACGGTGGGTTTCGTGAGCTTTAGTAACTATCAGATGCCGCCGGATCCCTTCGCAGACGATCCGAACGATCCGGCGTCCCTTTTGGGGCCCGTCGAGGGCGATGATGTCATGGAGCCGATCGACGCGGCTGAGGAAGCCGCGCTACGTGAAGACCTCGCGAACGTGCGGGTTTTCCGGGAGCTGCTGGAGCCGCACGGGGTGCGGGGCGTGGCGATGCTCTGCGAGGACTGCGATGAGCAGCACTACTACGACTGGGGAATCATCGAGTCGAATATCCTCTCCATGCTGAACCACCAGCACCTGCCGGTGCATGAGCCTTCGGCTGCGCCCTCCCCGCAGGATTATGTGACCTGGGATTACTGCCTGGGTTATGCGGATGCCATGGATTTCGCCAACGAGCAGCTGCGCGCCCGCTTCCCCTGGACCGGGCGCCTGTAGTTCTTACCCGAAAGCCCCGACCTTTCCTGTCGGGGCTTTCGCTCTGCCCGGGCCCCAAAACGGGGAGCCGGCGCACTGGCACCAGCGCTCCAACCCCATGCTTTTTATGTTTTGCAGAGTTTAATGCCACTTTTCCCCGATTTTCCGACATCAAACTCTGCAAAACATGCGTTCCGCGGACGAGGCACACGGGCGGATCACTGCACAAAGCGAAACCCCGGCCGGG
>DWUR01000101.1 GCA_019120635.1 Candidatus Corynebacterium intestinavium
ATCGGTGAGGCTCCGCAGGAGTCCGGCGTCGCGCTGGTCGGCACCGTCGTGCACGTCTACTACGACGACGATGAGGAGGACAAGGAAACCTTCCTGATCGGTACCCGTGGCCTGGAGTCCTCCAACCCGGAGCTGGAGACCTACTCCACCGACGCCCCGCTGGGCGCCGCCCTGGTTGGTGCGAAGGTCGGCGAGACCCGCGAGTACGAGACCCCGACCGGCGACACGGTCCGGGTGACCCTCGTGGAGGCCGAGCCGTATAACCCAGATCTGGATATTCCGCGCGCGATGCAGAAGTAGTTCTGACGCGGCGCTGCCCCACTGTGGTAGCGAGAAACCCTCGGCTCTGAAAAATCCAGAGCCGAGGGTTTCTTTATGCCTAGATGATGGGGCCAGGGGCGGCCCTGAGCTTAACGCTCAGGGTTCGCTACCGAGCCTTCGTCAGTCTCAGGCGGTGCCGCATCGGTGCCATCAGAGGCCGTATCCGCGGCCTCTCCCTCCTGGTCCGCCCACCTCTTGGTCTCGTGGTCGTAGGCGATCTCTTCGCCCTCCTCATCCACGCGCTGGTACCAGTCGGTGACGTTCTCGGAAGAGGAGTCGAAGTGGGCGCCCGCTCCCCTGCCCTCCGGCGCGGAAGCGACGGTGAACTCGAAGTCATCGCCGTGTTCCTCGAGGCCACGGACCACCGCATTTTCCACCGCGGTGCTGGCGTAGTCTTTACGGATCGCCGCCGGGTCGGTGCGCAGGTCCTTCAGGAAGGCCACGGTCATCACCAACAGAACGATCGAGAACGGCAGCGCGATGAGGATCGTCAGGTTCTGCAGCGCCGTCAGCGCGGTTTCCCCGCCGGCCAGCAGCATCACCGTGGCGATACCCATCATGCACGCACCCCAGAACACCACGACCAGCTTGTTCGGCGCGGGGTTGCCCTGGGAGGACATGGTTCCCATCACCACGGACGCCGAGTCCGCAGAGGTGACGAAGAAGATCGTGAGCACTGCGATCAGCAGGAACGGGGTAATCGTGTTCAGGGGCAGCTGGTCGAAGAGTGCGAAGAGGACCTGTTCGGAATTCGCGGAGCCGTCGAACATCTCGCGGCCTTCCCGGCTGAAGGTGATGGAGGCTCCACCAAAGATGGTGAAGGCCAGGACCAGAATGGTGGTCGGTCCGGCGATCGTTGCCAGCGCGAATTCCCGGATGGTTCGGCCTCGGGAAATCCGGGCGATGAACATGCCGACGAACGGGGTCCAGGCGATCCACCAGGCCCAGTAGAAGGCCGTCCAGGCGCCCTGGAACTCGAGGGTCTCCTGACCCCAGGACAGGGACTTGCCCATCATCGGCAGCAGCTGGTCGATATAGGTCGCGACCCCGGATGGCACCAGGTTCAGCAGGAAGAGGCTCGGGCCGGAGATAAATACGAAGGCGACGAGCAGCAGCGTCAGCGTGATGTTGATATTCGACAGGTAGCGGATGCCACGGGCCACGCCAGACACGGCGCTGACGATGAAGGCGACGCCGAGCACGCCGATGATGGCGATGACCGCGTTGTTGGCCAGCGGACCTGCCCCGGAGATGATCTCCACACCTTGGGCGATCTGCAGGGCGGATAGACCGAGGGTGGCGGCGGTGCCGAAGAGGGTGGCGACGATCGCCATCATGTCGATTACCCGGCCCGCGATCCCCTCATTCGGCTGGGTTCCCAGCAGGGGGCGGAACACGGAGCTCAGCAGAGAGGGGCGCCCGCGGCGGTAGGTGGAGTAGGCCAGCGCTCCGCCCACCAGTGCGTAGAGCCCCCAGATGGATAGTCCCCAGTGGAAGTGGGACTGGGCCAGCGCCTGGTGCAGGGCGGCGGGGGTTTCCGCGGCCACGGTTTCCGGCGGCGGCGAGAGGTAGTACGCCAGCGGCTCGGAGGGACCGAAGAAGAACACGCCCACGCCGATGCCGGCGCCAAACATCATCGCGATCCAGGAGTAGCGGGAGAACTCTGGCTCCTCGTCGTCCCGGCCCAACGGGATCTGGCCGTAACGGGAGAATGCCAGGTAGAGCATCACGATGATGCCCAAGCTCATCACGAGGTTGAGCAGCCACGCGGCGTTATTCATCGCCCAGTCGTAGGCGGCAGCCGACGCCGTGGACACCGATTCTGGGGAGGCGATACCCCAGGCGATAAAGGCCACAATGAAGGCAGCGGTGACGAAGAAGACAATGCGGTCCAGCGAGAAGTTCTTGTTCTGATCTTCGACGCTCAAACCCGGAACTAGCCCGGGGTGCAGGTCGTGCGGATACAAGCCGACCTGTGAACTTTTTCCAGCTTTGAGCAGTTCGGCCACTGGCTGGGGCTTGGTGGGACGGGGGTTTTCGCCGAGACTCATCGGCGCTCCTTGCTAGCTGGGTCAGTGCTTAGGCGCCCAGCTGTTTTACAGTCGTTGACCTGATCACGCTATCAGGGTCTGGAGACACGCAGGCGCAGCTCCACGAAACCGACACCGTCCATACCCATGAGAAAAGCCCTTGGGTTTCCCCAAGGGCGAGTGTTCTCGGGCCGGTTCGTATCGCGCGCCCCGGCCGAGCGCGGCTGCCGCTAGTCCCTATTGATGTAGGACAGCAGGCGCAGGATCTCGGTGTAGAGCCAGACCAGGGTCACGGCCAGGCCGAGGGCCACGCCCCAGGCCATCTTGGACGGCGCACCGGCGCGGACGAGGCGGTCGGCGGCGTCGAAGTCCTGCAGGAAGCTCAGCGCGGCCAGGCCGATGCACAGCAGGGAGAAGATCCAGGACAGCGGGGAGCCGTCGCGCAGCGGACCAGCACCGCCGGTGAACAGGCCAATGATCATGCTGCCCAGCGCCAGAACCAGCACACCGATCAGCGCGGCGACCATGAACTTCGTGAACTTCGGGGTCACGCGGATCGCACCCGTCTTGTAGACGAAGAGCATGCCGGCGAACACGCCGATGGTTCCCAGGATTGCCTGGCTGATCATGGCGCCAGCGTTGGTGTCACCCACCGCCATGCCGGTGAGCATGTAGCTAAAGCCACCAACGAAAAGGCCCTCGAAGCCTGCGTAGAGCAGGGTGACTACTGGGGAGCCGTACTTCTTCGCGAAGGCGGAGACCAGCACGGTGATGAGGCCACCGATGGCACCGACCACGGTGAGGATCGAGCCCGTTGCCGGGTTCGCGCCGAAGATGAAGTAGTTCGCTGCAGCCAGCACGACGATGACGGCCAGCGTGATGCCGGTCTTCGCCACCACGTCGTCCACGGTAATCGGACGGTCGGCCGGGCCAGCCTGGCCGTAATTCGCGGCATCTTGCAGCCCGTCCTGGTAAGTCGCCGTGGCAGCGGCACCACGGGCGCTGGTGGCGAACTGGCCGTAGCCACCGCCCTGCTGGCCGTAGCCCGGCTGGCCATAGCCCTGCGGCTGCTGGCCCTGGCGGTTCTGGCCGGTCAGTTCAGCCATGAATGGATTAGATTTCTGCACCTGAAAGCCTCAACTTTCGATTCTTCGTCAAAACTCGTTCTTACCGCCACGCACGCACCCGCAGGATGCGCCTACACGGCCCGGTCGCGAACCGGGATCCATGTCACGCGCGATTCCGGCTATGCCGGGGCGCGCCACGAAGCTGGCAGGCGGTTAAAAGTTCCTACTTCACAATGTACCAACGGACGGGAGCCTCTTTTAGTTCCCGATGCTGCGGATCTTCTTTCTCAACCCACCTCATAGGTTCCTCGGCAAAGGTATATTTCCACCCATGACTGCTTTGCGATTCCCCAAGCGACTGTCCCTCGGCGCACTCCCCGCAGACTTCCAGGAGGCGCTGCGCGGGCTGTCCGCCAACAAGCTGCCTGCCGATGGTTCCAAGCCCGAGAAGACGATCGACGTCGAGGTCTCCTTCACCGCGGAGCACCTCGGTTGGGTCGGTTCCGGCGATGAGGAGGACGTCCACCGGGCCGTCGACGCCGCCCGTCAAGCGCAGCGCTCCTGGGCTCACGTTCCCTTCTCGGAGCGCAAGGCCATCCTCCTGCGTTTCCACGACGCCGTCCTGAAGAACCGCGAGCTGCTGATGGACATGGTGCAGCTGGAGACCGGCAAGAACCGCGCCTCCGCCTTCGACGAGGTCATGGACGTGGCGAATAACTCCCGCTACTACGCCAATAACGCGGAGAAGATCCTGAGCCCGAAGCGCCGCCGCTCCGCGGTTCCGGTGCTCGCCAAGTCCCGCCAGCACTTCCAGCCCGTGGGCGTGGTGGGCCAGATTTCCCCGTGGAACTACCCGCTGACCCTGGGCATCTCCGACGCCCTGCCTGCACTCATCGCGGGCAACGCGGTGGTCGCGAAGCCGGACTCCGCGACCCCGTTTACCTCCCTGCTGGTATTCGGCCTGCTCTTCGAGGCCGGCCTGCCACGCGACCTCGTCCAGCTGGTCACCGGCTCCGGCCGGGTCGTGGGCAGCGAGATCGCCAATACGTGTGACTTCCTAATGTTTACCGGGTCTACCGCCACCGGCAAGATCCTCGGGGCCACCGCGGGCTCCCGCCTGATCGGTTTCTCCGCGGAGCTGGGTGGCAAGAACCCGCTGATCGTCGCGGCGGACGCGAAGATGGATTACACGGTCCGTGGCGTGGTCGATGCCTGCTACTCCAACTCTGGTCAGCTGTGCGTGTCCATCGAGCGGGTGTACGTCGAGCGACCGGTCTACGAGGAGTTCAGCGCCAAGTTCGCCGACGCCGTGCGAGCCATGACGCTTGGCCCCGGCTTCGATTGGGAGGTGGCGATGGGTTCGCTGGCTTCCCAACAGCAGCTGGATACGGTCACTAGCTACGTGGACGACGCGGTGGCCAAGGGTGCCCGCGTTCTCGCCGGCGGCAAGGCTCGCCCGGACCTGGGTCCTTACTTCTACGAGCCCACCGTTCTCGCGGATGTCCCCGCCGACGCGAAGCTGCGCACCGAGGAGGTCTTCGGCCCCGTCGTCTTTGTCGAGGTTGTCGACGACCTGGTGGCTGCGGTCAACGCCGCCAACGACACCGTCTACGGGCTCAACGCCTCCGTCTTCGCCAGCCCCGAGACGGGGCACCGTATCGCCCCGCAGATCCGGGCCGGATCCGTCTCCATCAACGACGGCTACACCGCCGCATGGTCGGCCATCGAGAACACCAGTGGCGGCATGAAGGAATCCGGCATGGGTGGCCGCCACGGCGCGGCCGGGCTGCTGAAGTACACCGATAGCCAGAACATCACCGAGCAGCGGTGGATGTCCATGCGTGGCCCTGAGAGCCTGGGGGCCAAGGCCTACGCGCGCATCATGAGCACCGCGCTGCTGGCCGGCAAGAAGCTGCGTATGCTGCCTTAATTGCGCCAGAGGCGCGCCCCAGCCCTCCCCGACGGATTCTTCACCGGGGAGGGCTTCTTGCTGGAACGCTGGCTCCTCGAAGAGGCGCTCGCAGCGTACTCAGCAGCGGTGCCGCGCCCTTATTTGACGACCGGTCGCACGCTCACGGTCTCCAGGCAGGCCTCAGGCCCCATCTCGGCAGCCAGCCGCACCGCGGCGGCGATGTCCTCCGCGCGGACGTACACACCCGGGTCGTAGCTATCGTTCCCGGCCTGGGTCTGCAGCTCGCGCTGCATATCCGAATCCACCTTCCCAGGGTGGACGGAGCTGACCCGCACCCTCCCCCGCTCCTCCTCGCGCAGGGCATCCGTGATCGCCTTGAGCGCGAACTTCGAGGCCGCATAGGGCCCGTAGCCAGGGCCCGAATTGTGACCCGCCCCGGAGTTGATGGCAATCACCATGCCGCGCGCCTCACGCAGCGCCGGCAGCAGCAAGCGCGTCAGCTCGGCCACAGCAATGACGTTGACGTCGAGCACCTCCCGCCACATCTGAAGCGGGGCCTCGGCGATGGGAGCATGCCCCGTCACGCCTGCAGAGTGCACCAACAGGTCGAGACGCTGCGGGGCGACGTCAGAAGAAAAAACCTCCGCCAACGCCGCCAGATCAGACAGGTCCGCAGCGACCACCTGGGCGTCCGGGAAATCCTCCCGCAGGCCTCGCGCGGAGGCCTCCGAGGAGCAGCACAGGATGAGTTGGTGATCGCGGGAAAGGTCCTCAGCGATCGCCCGGCCAATGCCGCGGGACGCACCCGTGATCAGAGCGAGGGGCCGATTGCCACTGTTACCGGTGCTGGAATAGTCCTGATTCAAAGCTGCGTTATCCATGCTCACCATGCTAATGAGCAGCCCGCGAGCTGCACCATCCCGGTCGAGCTGAGCAAAGCCACCCGAGCGGCTAAACTCGGGGTTATGAGCTTTGGAATGAACAACGCTCTCGGGCTGCGCGCGCCCAAGGGCAACATCGACCTCAAGTCATTCAACCCTCGCGAAACCCCGGGGGTGAGGGGCAAAGGCGAGAAGTTCGAGAAGCGGGTCAACAAGGCCTATAAGAAGATCGCCGAGGAGCTGCGCGCCGAGCAGGCCAAGCTCTACGCAAACGGTGCCAGCGACGAGCAGGTCGGCAGCATCCTCATCATCCTGCAGGGCGTAGACGCCTCTGGTAAGAGCGGTGCCACCAACGCGATCCTGCAGGCCGTGTCCCCGCAGGGCGTGAACGTCGCTACCTTCGCAGAACCGGTCGAGTCGATCGACGACGCCGATAACCGCGACTTCCTGGCCCGCATCCGCCACGAGCTGCCGGGCAACGGCGAGATCGCGATCTTCGACCGCTCCTACTACGAGGACGTCCTGGTCTCCCGCGTGGAGGGGCTCAGCGACGTGGAGGAAATCGACCGTCGCTACGACGCCATCCGTCGCTTCGAGAAGAAGCTGGAGGCCGACGGCACCCGTGTAATCAAGGTTCTCCTGCACATTTCCCCGCAGTTCCAGACCAAGAGCTTCCTCTCCCGCCTCCGCAACCCGGCGCAGCGCTGGCGCTACTCCCCCAGCGACCTCGGCGTGCAGAAGAAGTGGGATGAGTACCAAGAGGCTTATGCCCGTGCCATTGAGAAGACGAACAGCGTCGCCCCGTGGTACATCGTGCCCAGCGATAAGCAGGACTACGCCCGACTCGTCGTGCGCTACCTGCTGCTCAACGAGCTGCGGAACATGAAGCTGGAGTGGCCGGAGGTGGACTTCAACCTCGAGAAGCAGCTGAAGAAGGTCGAGAAGGCCGCCGTCAAGGCCGAGGAGAAGGCCGCCAAGGAAGACGAGAAGTCCGGCAAGGACGACTAGGGGAAGAACGGCTAGGCGGAAGAAGCACTAGTGGCGGCGGCGCACCGCCACCGGCACCTATACCGAACACCAATAGCGAAGCCAGGCGGGAGAAACGCTCTCCGGCCTGGCTTTTTCGTACCCCCAGTCGGGTTCGAACCGACACTGGGCGGATTTTAAGTCCGCTGCCTCTGCCAATTGGGCTATGGGGGCTTTGTGTGCCGCGCGCACTACCGCGCGCGGATTTTAGGCGCCGTTTCGGCGCATAACTTTTGCCAACATACCATCGAGGATGTCTTTCTCACTGATCGTGATCTCCTCGACGCCGAGGGCCATGAAGCGGCTGGCGACAGCGTCGATGACCACCGCGCCACCTCCGACGACATCCGCGCGGCCGGGGTGCATGGGACCGCACTCGAGGCGCTGGTCGACGGTCTTATCCCGCAGGTCGAGGGCGGTATCCCGGAACGTGCGCAGCGGCAGGCGGCTCAAGTGGATCTTCTCCGGCTGGTAGCTATCCAGCCCCTGCGTGATCGCGCTGAGGGTGGTCATGGTCCCAGCCACACCCACCAGGCGAGTCACACCGGTGAGGTCGACGTGCTCCTCCACCTCGCGGAGCTGCGCGGCGACGAAGTCCTCGGCCGCCGCGATTTCCTCCGCGGTCGGCGGATTGCTGTGCAGGTAGCGCTCAGTGAACCGCACGCAGCCCATGTTCGCGGAGTAGGCCTCGACAGTCCCGGTGTCCGCAACGGCGCCGTCGGCGTCGACGTCATGGACGACGAACTCGGTGGATCCGCCGCCCAAGTCGATGACGCAGATGCGCTCCGGGGTTCCAGGCGGCAGGTCGGCGACGGCCCCGGCGAAGCTCAGCTCCGCCTCCTGCTCGCCGCTGATGACCTCAGCCTGGCGACCATCGACGATACGGCCCAGGTGGCGGGCGGTGATGGCGAAGAACTCATCGCGGTTCTTCGCATCGCGGGTGGCACTCGTCGCCCCCATCATCACGTCTTCGACGTTGTGATCCACCATCCGCTGGGCGTAGGTGGCCAGGGCGTCGTCGACGCGTTGGAGGGCCTCTGGTGCGAAACCACCCGTGGCGTCCACCCCCTGCCCGAGCCGGACGATGATGTTATCGCGGTTGAGCTCCGTCAGCGTCCCATCGGCCGCCCGCTCGGAGATCAAAAGGCGGATGGAGTTCGTGCCACAGTCGATCGCGGCGAAGCGACGTGGGGCGTCGGCCTGGGCCATGTGTCTAGCTCCTCTGGTCTCGTTCGCGCTCGGGCAGGAACATGCCGGTGTTCTCAGCGCCCTCCACGGTGGTCGCCTGGACCAGGGAAATCCCCAGCTCCTCGGAAGTCGGCCAATCGGCCGGGATCGCGGTGCCGGCCAGGCTCGAGTCGTGCTCCACGGCCAGCGCCACGGTCTCGGTCCCCAGCCGGAGGCGCTCCGGCCCCTCGGCCAGCGCGTAGGCCATGAGGACGTGCAGGCACTTCACCCGATCGGGCATGCCCCCGCCCGAGAACTCAGTGCCGAGGTCCTCCATTGCGTTGCGCGTGGCCAGGTAGTGCTCGTGGGCAGCCTGGTAGTCCCGCTGCAGGTCCTCGTCCTCACCGAGACGTTCCTGCATTGTCTTCATGACGCCGGCGACCTCCAGGCGGCTGGCCTCTGCGGTCAGTCGGGGGTCGGTGAGGTAGTACAGCGTCGGGAACGGAGTGCCGTCCGGCAGCCTGGGGTGGGTCTTCACGACGGCTGGTTGGCCGTCCGGGGTTCGGTAGCTGACCTCCACCGCGCCGCGCGGCTCTCGGCCGAGCTGGGCGGCCATGATGTGCAGGTCTTCACGACTGACCGTCATTCATTCTCCTCTTGAAAAAGCCCGCGGGCTTGGGTTCTTCCAAGCTCTTCCGCGGGGCGTGCCGACTCCGGCGATTATGGCTGATTTTCGGGCAGAATCGGAAGTTTCATATCGTCGCTTGGCTGTTCGCCACCCTCGGGGTTGCCGCCGGTGCCCTGATCCTCACCCTGCCCGGCGGGAGCGCTACCGGCATCGCCCGGAGCTTCCTCCCCAGGTTCGACGGCCACGGAGTCCCACAGCTTCTTAAACCACGGGCTATTCTCGTACTCCTGCTCCGACGGGCTCTTCCCCGCCCCGGGGGCGTCCTCCCCCGCCGCCCCGGTGATCTTCGGCGAGATGATGCGGTAGGCGGACTCGCCGGGCTCGATCACGCCGAGGCGGATGCGAGCCTGCTCCTTGAGGTAGTCCTCGTTCTCGAAGCGGTTGAGCTCCGCCTGGAGCTCCGCCTTGTGGCGTTCCTGCTCCTGGATGGTGCTTTGCAGCTGGGCCAGCTCCGTGCGCTGTTCGTAGTAGTTGCGCAGCGGGGTGGCCAGGGACAAGGCCATCAGACCGACCACCAGGATCACGACGATCGCGGCAACCGGGCTCATCCGGGCCGGCAGGGCGACGAAGCGGCGAGCCACGCGCTTGGGTGCCTGCCGCATCCGACGGCGACGGGCCTGATTGCGCTCCATGGAGCGCGCCTGCGGCAGGCGCTGGCCCGCTGAATCCGCGTTCGCCCCACCGCGCTGATCGTTGCCAGCGGGGCGGGGCGAGTTATCGCGGGAGGGGTGGGTCATAACGGGCTATTCTAGTCCGCTCGCCCTAGTTCTTGAAGCGGGGGAAAGCGGAACGACCCGCGTAGACTGCTGCGCTCTCCAGGTAGCGCTCGATGCGGAGCAGCTGGTTGTACTTCGCCACGCGCTCGGAGCGGGCCGGGGCACCGGTCTTGATCTGGCCGCAGTTCAGGGCGACGGCCAGGTCGGCGATGGTGGTGTCCTCAGTCTCGCCGGAGCGGTGGGACATCATGCTGCGGTAACCGTTGCGGTGTGCCAGCTCCACGGCGTCGAAGGTCTCGGAGAGGGTACCGATCTGGTTCACCTTGACCAGCAGGGCGTTGGCCGCGCCGCGGTCGATGCCCTCCTGCAGGCGGGAAGGATTGGTGACGAAGAGGTCGTCGCCGACGATCTGGATCTTGTCGCCGAGCTTCTCAGTGAGGGTGACGTAGCCCTCCCAGTCGTCCTCGTCCAGCGGGTCCTCGATGGAGACGATCGGGTACTGCTCGACCAGGTCGGCGTAGACCTCAACCATCTCGGCGGAGCTGTGCTTGCCACCCTCGAAGTTGTACACACCGTCTTCGTAGAACTCGGAGGAAGCCACGTCCAGGGCCAGGGCAACGTCCTCGCCCAGGGTGTAGCCGGCCTTCTCGATGGCCTCGACGATGAGGTCCAGGGCTGCCTTGGTGGACTCGACGGATGGGGCGAAGCCGCCCTCGTCGCCCAGGCCGGTGGACAGGCCCTTGGCCTTAATGACGGCCTTGAGGCTGTGGTAGACCTCGGCGCCGACCTGCAGTGCCTCGGCGAAGGTCTCCGCGCCGATCGGCGCGATCATGAACTCCTGGACGTCCACGCCGGAGTCCGCGTGCGCGCCACCGTTGAGGATGTTCATCATCGGCACCGGCAGGACGTGCCCGTTCGGGCCACCGACGTAGCGGAAGAGCTCCAGGCCAGCGGAGTCCGCGGCGGCGTGGGCGACGGCCATGGACACGCCGAGCAGGGCGTTGGCGCCCAGACGGGACTTGTTCTCGGTGCCGTCGAGCTCCAGCAGGGTCTGGTCGATGAGGCGCTGGTCGTCAGCCTCCAGGCCAGCCAGGGCGTCGTCGATCTCGGTGTTGACGAACTCGACAGCCTTGGCAACACCCTTGCCCAGGTAGCGATCGCCGCCGTCGCGCAGCTCGTGCGCCTCGTGGACGCCGGTAGACGCGCCCGAAGGCACGGCGGCACGGCCCATCGAACCGTCGTCGAGGATGACCTCGACCTCGACGGTGGGGTTACCGCGGGAGTCCATGATCTCCAGCGCGCTGACGTTAAGGATTCCGGCCATCTGTGTCTGCCTCCTAGGCACATTCGACGTTGCTTTGACCACTGGCGTGGACGGGCTGAGCCGGGCGCCATCGCACCGGCCCCGGGCCCGAAAGCCAGGAACTATTCTAGCCATCTCTATTTTGCCATGCGCCCGCCATTGAACCTCCGATCGACCCACACGCCTCGCCCCCGAGCCAAGTTCTGCCACAATGGGGCCATGAATCAGATCGTTGATGCCGTAAATAAAGTGTCCCCCACCACCGAGAAGGTCATGAACGACTCGGTCACCTTCTCCCCTCGCCGCTGGAAGTCCGGCTGGCCGTTCCACCTGCGCCATGTCCCACCCTTCCGGGACGACGCCACCGCCTCCATCACGCGCGCGGAAGTGTTTAGCTTCGCGGCGGACGCCGTTGCTTCCGGCTACGCCCGGGATCGGGTCATCGACTTCATCGGTGCTGCCTTCGCCTACGGGGCGGGCCAGTCCCAGGCGGTGCTGCCGTTGCAGCAGTTCCTGCGTAACAAGGCCAAGGCCGCCAGCCTGGTCAAGACGATCCCAACCCTGGAGTCCAAGGAGCCAGCGGTGCAGTACGAGGCGCTGACGAAGATCGGCCTGCCGGCGAAGTTCGCCTCTTATATCGCCTACTTCCTGGCGGGTCCGCAGGCTGCCCGCGAGGATAAGCCGCTGGTGATCTGCTCCAACCGCGCGAAGATCGCGGGTCTGGAGAAGGATTCCGACTGGTCCGCCGCGGACTACGGCACCTACCTCGACGCGGTGCGCGAGGCTCGCGACAGCGTCGACCCGGAGCTGCCCCTCGACGCCGTCGAGTGGGCTATGCGCGAGTCGGTGCGCTAAACCGCACCCTTGGGGCCAGTCCGTTACAGCGCGCTACATGATGCTGGCGGACTGCCCCAGCGCGTAATTCGCCGCGGCGTCGCGCACATCGCGGACGTACTGATCCGACTGGTTATAGGAGCGGATCGCCTGCGTCCACCCCTCCGGGGTGCTCAGGTCGCGGCCGAAGTCGCAGAGCAGGCGGGCAGCAGCGGCGGCCGCGTCGTCGATGTTCTGCGGGTCCGCCACCCCGTCGCCGTTGGCGTCCACGCCGTAGTGCTTCCAGGTCTCGGGGATGAACTGCATCGGCCCCATGGCTCGGTCGAATTCCTTATCCCCGTCGAGCTTGCCGCCGTCCGTGTCCTCGATGCGGGCGAACTTCTCCCCATTGAGCTGGGGACCGAAGATCTTCGGATCCGCGGTGCCCTGATCATTGAGCTTCGTGCCACGCAGGGTCCAGCCGGCGTAGGAGCCGTGCTTGGTTTCCACGAAACCCAGGCCGGCGAGGGTGTTCCAACGCAGCCCGCACTCCGGGCGAGTCTGGCGGGCGATGTTCTCCGCATTCCCGTAAGCGATCAGGGCCTGGTAGGGGATGTTCGTCTCCGACACCTGACCACGCGCCCAACGGGCCAGCTGGTTGGCTGTGCGTCCCGGCTGATGGATATCAATATTCGGCGCAGGAGCTGCCGCGGCGGGCGGGACGTCGTCCGGAATGGGAAGACGATTGGCCTTGATCGGCGAGTTTCCGGTGAAGGCGGCCACCAGAAAACCCACCAGGGCGATGATGCTCAGCAGGGCGACCACGACGACGCCGCAGCCCATCACAGCGCACCCGGAGCGGCGACGGCGTGGGACCGAGGTCGCGCGCTCGTAGCGGTTGTGATTCACAGGACTTCCTTCCCGCTGGCGCGCTGAGTAGCGCCCTTGCGGCGTGGTTTGGGCATAGGCAAAGAATGATACCGGTGGTAGCGGGCTACGCGGGCCGGATGCACCGAACCGCGGATAACTGCGCGACGGGCAGGGACACCACCGAACCGGATCGCGTACCGGACACGATACTGAATTCGGCGAGCGCTTCGAAAGGCCGGGGGTCGACGCGAATGTGAACCCCGGGGGTCACGCCGCTGCCCTCCAGGTGACGGAGCAGGTCAGGGTCGGAGTCGGAGACCCGCTCCACGCACAGCACATCGCCGACGGCCGCCTCGGTGAGGGGAAAGGACTCGGTTTCGGGGAGCTGGCCCGCCGCGTTCGGGATCGGATCACCGTGCGGGTCCCGGTCCGGGTAACCCATCAGCTCGTCGATGCGGGCGAGGAATTTCTCGCTGACGGCGTGCTCGAGCTCCTCGGCCTCGTCGTGAACCTCGTCGAGGGAATAGCCCAGCTCGTGGCAGAGATAGGTTTCGATCAGCCGGTGGCGGCGCACCATCTGAATCGCGAGCTCATGACCCAAGTCCGTCAGGGTGATGGGCGCGTAGGGGCGGTGATTGACCAGCCCCTGGGCCGCCAGCCGCTTCACGGCCTCGGAGGCGGTGGAGTTCTGCTGGCCGACCTTGGCAGCGAGCTGGGTCAGTCCCACTCCGGTGCCGCTCCACTCCTGGACGTCGAAGATCGCCTTGAGGTAGTCCTGCGAGCGGAAAGGAAGATCGGAAAGGCGCACGGCGAAGGCTCTAGCGTCCCATCCGGTCGAGCTGCTGGCGGAAGTTCTGAACCGCCTTGAGCAGGCGATCCTCCGCCCCACCTGGCTCGTCGAGCTCGAGGCCAACCATCGGGTAGCGGATATCGGTCGGGATGTCCGCATCCCGCAGACCACGCTCACGGGCCTCGCGGATAATCTCATCGGCCGCGGACAGCGCGGAGGTGTGGCGCGGCTGGGCTGGCTGGGTGGCTGCGGCTGGCTGAGCCGCCTGCTGCTGCTTCGGCTGGGTGGTCTGCGCGCCCTGAACTGGCTGAGCGGCCGGGCTGGCCGGCTTCGTCGAAGCCCCCGGGCCAGCGTTGCCGGCCGACGCGGTGGCCTGCGCGCCCAGCGGGCCACGCTGCGGCTGATCAGCTTGCTGCTCCGCGGTCTGCTGCTTCAGCTCGGCCTTGCGGTCCAGGTAATCGCGGAAAGCTGGGCCGTGCGCCTCACGCTTGCGCTGCTCCTGGGCCTGCTTACCGGCACGCCACAGCTCGTTTTGCTCCTGAATACCTACCGCGCGCTCGACCTCCTCGAAGAGGTACGGTGCGCGGTCGCGCAGCTTCGCCACGAACGCGCCGGCCACGTGTCCGATATCGAAGGCGCCCCGGCGGTTCGCGATCTCCGCGTGGAAGAGGACCTGCAGCAGCACGTCCGAAAGCTCCTCGCAGAGGTCCTGCTCGGCCCACTCCGGAACCTCGCCATCGCCATCGGCCTGGTCTTCGGAGCCCACGGCGGCAAGGACGTCCCGCAGCTCGATGGTGCTCGCCAGCTCCTCGGTCTCCTCCCGCAGGAAAGGCACCAGGTCTGCGTGGGTCATGGACTGCTCCCACTTGCCCTGGCGCAGCGCCCGAGCCATCAGCGCAACAGCGTCCTCGATCTCGTCCATGACGGACTCGGGCACCTCGGTGCGCGCGGTGCGGCGGCTGCCCGCCACGGCGGCGGTGTGCTCGTCGGCGGAGAGAACCTCGCCCTCGACGAAGCCCTCGCCACTATAGGCAGCCGAGGCAGCGGCGTCGGCGGCGTAGTCCGCATCCCCCTGCTGGGAACTCGGCTGGTGGTACAGGTGCGCGGACTGCTGATAGGCGTCGTCCACGGCATCGGCGTACTGCTGATAAGACTCCAGCGCCTCCGCCGGGTCCTGCTCCCCCATCCCGGACATCGCCTGGCCGATGGCCTCGGCAGAGGGCAGCGCGGGCGTGTGCACCGGGGCGAGCTCGCCGGAATCCCGCGGCCCGATCTCCCGATCCGGGGCGAGGTGCACCAGCAGGCTCGGGGCGGCCAGCAGCTCGTCGCCCTCCTCGATCCGCTCGACGACCAGATCGTTTCGCAGATCAGTGGTGACGAGGACGTCGGACTCGTAGACCGTGTGGCCGCCGAGGTCGCCGATGACCCAGCGGATGCGGATCGGCACTTCCTCCGTGTAGGAAACCTTGCCACTGAGCAGGGTCACGGCGTCGACGGGAATCATCGAGGGGAATCGAGGATCGAGGAGTACGACTGTCATGGGGCTAAAGTTTACGCTAGTGACTCGAAAGTTTTCGCACCGAGGGGCTAACGCGTCGGGGCGTTACCTCCCCTGATGTCCCGTTCCGGGATCCCAGCCAGCTGGGTGAGCGCATTCGCGCACCACTGCGCCAGCGGCACATCCCGCAACGCGACCGCCCGCATCCCCGCCCCCTCCTTGGGGGCCGGAATAACCACAACCTTGGTGGTCGCCCGGTACGTCGCCCCCGGGAACAGACGCTTCAACCGCACCTGGCCGGAGTCCTGCAGATCGATGGGGCTGAAGCTGATGCGAGAGCCCGTAGCCACGACCTCAGAGACCCCCAGGTCACGGCAGATCAACCGCAGTCGGGACAGCACCGCGAGGTTGGTCACCTGGGCCGGCGGCTCGCCGTAGCGATCCCGGAACTCGGTGAGCACCTCCTCGATCTGATCCTCATCCTGCGCCTCGGCGAGCTTGCGGTATGCCTCCAGGCGGAGGCGCTCGGAGGCCACGTAGGTCACCGGAATGTGCGCATCCACCGGCAGGTCAATGCGGATTTCCTTCTTCTCCTCCTCACGCCCATCGACTGGCTTGCCGTCGGCCATCGCTCGGAAGGCCTCCACCGCCTCACCGACGAGGCGGACGTAGAGGTCGAAGCCCACCCCCGCGATGTGCCCGGACTGCTCGGCACCGAGGACGTTGCCGGCTCCGCGCATCTCCAGGTCCTTCATCGCGACGGCCATGCCGGCGCCGAGCTCGTTGTTCTGCGCGATGGTGGACAGCCGGTCGTAGGAGGTCTCGGTGAGCACCTCACCCTTCGGGTAGAGGAAGTAGGCATAGGCACGCTCCCGGGACCGGCCCACGCGCCCGCGCAGCTGGTGCAGCTGGGATAGGCCCATGTGGTGGGCGTTCTCCACGAT
>DWUR01000102.1 GCA_019120635.1 Candidatus Corynebacterium intestinavium
AGCCCGCGGGCGTACTGCAGGTCGATGCGGATGCCTTCGTTCTTCTGGAAGCGCATGGCCTGGTAGTCCCAGTAGGTGTACTGGTCGGCGACGAGCTCCGTGGCCTGGGTCAGGCCAGCATCCTCCAGCGCGGTGAGCCGCTTGCGCTCGTTCGGGGTGACATGGGTTTTGCCCTCGAACCAGCTGCGGTCCCAGACGTCCTCGTCACGGGGTGCGATGTTGAAGTCGCCGGTCAGCACCAACTTCTCCGCGGTGCCGTCCTCCCCGGCGTTTTTCGCGTAGGACGCCAACGCGTCCAGCCAGGCCAGCTTGTAGCTGTAGTGCGGGTCGCGGATTTCTCGGCCGTTGGGTACGTACAGGCTCCACACCCTCACGCCGTTGCAGACCGCGCCGATAGCGCGGGCTTCCTGCTCCTGTGGTGCGTTGAGGTCCTTATCGAAGCCGGGCTGGCCGAACTCGGTCTGCACGTCCTCCAGGCCCACTCGGGAGAGGATGGCGACCCCGTTGAATGAGTGCAGGCCGTGGTGGGCCTGCTCGTAGCCGGTGTCGCTGAAGTCCGGGAACTGCTTATCCGTGCACTTGGTTTCCTGCAGGCACAGCACGTCCACGTCGGAGCGTTCCAGGAAGGCTCGGACCCGGTCTTCGCGGGTGCGGACGGAGTTGATGTTCCAGGTGGCGATGCGCATAGATGACAGCCTACTGAAGCCTGCGGACACGCCCTGCACGGCGGGGCAGTCTGTTCGCTCTGCGGCCGCCGTCCGCCCGGCGCGCCCCGCTTTAGTCCAGCTGGAGGCTGCGATGCCGGTGGTGCTCGGAGAATCCCAGGTCGTGGTACAGCCCGCGCCCGGCGGTGTTGCTCTCGATGACCTCCAGGTATGCCTCCGTGGCGCCCTGCTGCGCGCCCCAGTGCAACAGCACCCGCCCCAGGTGGGTGGCCAGCCCGTGGCGCCGGAACTCCGGCAGGACCTCCACCGCGGAGTAGCCCAGGAAGGAGCGTCCGCTAGCGGTGGTGGTGATCGTCGCGCGGGTGATCGCGGCCAGGGTCCCGCCGATGCGGACCTGAGCGAAGCCCAGCGTGCCGTCGATGCGCTTGCGCAGCAGCTCCAGGGCGTGTTCGGGCAGTGGCTGGCCACGGAAGTGGTAGCGGGAGAGCCACTCCTCGGTGGGCTGGTCCAGCACCTCGATCTCCAGGGTTTGGCCCGCGAAGTTGGGGTGCACCAGGCCCGCGTCGCCGCTGAGCGCCGGGGCCTCGCCGAGGTCATCCAGTTCGCGGGTCATGACGAGGATCTCCGGCCCACGCGTGCCCTCCAGGTTCTCCGCGGTCCGCCCGGTCCGGTCCGGCACCATGAGCGCGGCGGGCAGCTCGTGCTGGGCATAAAAGGCCTTGATGCCCTCAACCGGCACGGGCTGCAGCGCGGCATTGGGGCCCAGCGGCACTGCGGTGTTGGAGCGCTCGGTAATCCCGTCGCCCGCGCGGCACAGCCAGCCCTCCACCCAGGCGTTCTCGATGCCGGGGAATGCCTGCGCGATGGCCTCTTCGACCGCGCGGATGTCGCTGTTGCGCACCGGCTTGGTGCTCAAGGTTTTCAGTACGACGACGCTGCCTGCCGCGATCTCTACCGGTTCCTGTGTAGCTGCCCCGGGCTCCCGCTTCCTCGGCGCGGGGCGCACGACCAGCGGATCCACGCGGAGCAGCGTGCCGATCACGTCGCTGACCTCCGGCCGACCGGACTCCGCGAGCCGGCCGGTCACCCGGCGCACCACGACCCGCACACCCGGGCGCACGGAAACAGGATCAGTGCGGCGGGAGAGCGGGAAATCCAGGCCGGGGACGCGCCGGGCACCAGCGGCCGCGGCGACGAGGTCGGTATCCACCTCGTGCGGCGCGGGCGCGTCGCCTGCTGTAGTACCCGTCCCTGGCTGCTGTGCGGAGTGATCCGTCATGGGGCGGCTAGCTAATCCTCGTCCTCGGCCGAACCGACGTCGTCGTGCCCGAAGGGATCCTTATCGACCCCCGGCAGCCAGGTCCGGTTGCCTTCGACGTTCCAGCCCTCGGCCTTGAAGGCCTTCTTCGCGGCGCGCTTGTTCCGGCCGATGAGGGTGTCGGTGTAGAGGAAGCCGTCCAGGTGGCCGACCTCGTGCTGCAGGCAGCGGGCGAAGAAGCCGTAGCCCTCGATGGTCACCGGCTCGCCGTTCTCGTCGATGCCGGTCACGCGCGCCCAGTCTGCCCGCCCGGTGGGGAAGGAGTAGCCAGGCACGGAGAGGCAGCCCTCTTCGTCGTCGTACTCATCGGGCATGGTCTCCGGGATCTCGCTGGTTTCCAGCACGGGGTTGATGACGGTGCCGCGGCGCATCGGGCCACCCTGGGCGGCGATCTCTTCCTCGCTGCGGGGCTCGCCGTTGGGTCCGTCGATGTCCGGGCAGTGGTAGACGAAGAGCCGCTTGGCGACCCCCACTTGGTTGCCTGCCAGGCCAACGCCGTGGGCGCGGTCCATGGTTTCGTGCATGTCCGCGATGAACTTCTTGAATTCCTCGGTGGGGACGCCGTTGGCGTCGAGGTCTGGTTCCCCGACCTTGTTGGTGGGGTTGTGCAGGACGGGATCGCCAGCGATGACGATGGGCAGAACAGTCATGGCGACCATTTTAGGGTGCGTGGCGCCTAAGGGTCGAAGTGCACTAGCTTTATGGGCATGCCAGCCTCCGTGAATCCCGAAAACTCTGCTCTGAGTGAGCGGGAGCGCGCCATGCTGGAATTCGAGCGGCAGTGGTGGCGGCACCCGGGGGCGAAGGGGGAGGCGATCCAGGATCGCTTCGGGGTGAAGCCGGTGCGCTACTTCCAACAGCTGAATCGGCTGATCGAGAAGCCGGAGGCCCTAGACTTCGATCCGGTGCTGGTGCGCACTCTGCTGCGCCGCCGCGAGGAGTGAGTGCTGCGACGGTGCGGCCGGTGGCTGATTTTCCTGCATGACGACGCAGGGGAGTGGGGCTGCCGGAAAGCGGGGCTTCTCGGCGCGTCGCTGCCGTGGCGGGTGTGACTGTAGTTAAGATTTGTGTCGTGACTGATTCGAATCGACCACGCCATTCCCTCGACGAGAACTTCGACGACGACCGCCCCCTCAACCTGGAGCCGCACCACGGCGTCCACGAGGACCCGATCGACGCCGAGTTCGAGGACGCGGAATACTCCGACTCCGACTACGACGCCGACGGCTACGAAGGTAGCTACGACGATGGCTACGGCGAGCACGAGGACTATGCTGCTGGCTACGCGGGCCACCATGACGGTGACTACGGCGAGCACGGCGACTACGCCGAGTACGACGACGAGTACGCAGAGTACGAGGGTGAGTACGGCGACGGCGAGTACGAGGATTATGACGACGAGTCTGCCGCCGCGGCCCAGCGCCACCACGAGGCGGGACGCCGACGCATCGGTGGGGCAGCGGTCGCTGGCGCGGCCGGTGCCGGGGCAGCCGGTGTTTCTGGCGCGGGGTCTGCTGGCGCAACGGCCGCTGGAGCCGGCTCTGGCGTTGGCGCTGGTGAGGCCGGTGCCGGGGCAGCTGGTGCCGCCGCCGGCGAACCGGGCGGCCAGGTTGGTGCGGAGGCCCGCTCCGGCCAGGGGCTGCCGCTGCGCGGCCTGGCGATGGTGCTCATCGCCGTCGCCATCGCCCTGATCGCCTGGGGTGCGGTCAGCTTCGTCAACGGCAACGACTCCGAGGATGGCAACGTCCAGGCCGGCCAGGAGGGCGAGGATACCAGCAACCTGAGCCCCGCCGAGCAGGCGCGCCTGGCCAAGGAGAAGGAAAACGCCGAGCGTCAGGCTGCCCGCGACAAGGCCGCCAACGATGCAAAGGCTGAGGAAGCAAAAAAGGCGGAGGCCGAGAAGAAGGCCGCCGAGGAAGCCG
>DWUR01000103.1 GCA_019120635.1 Candidatus Corynebacterium intestinavium
GCTGCGAACGGGGGTATAAAACATGGATTTTCTGGGCGATATCTTTTCTCACCTGCCGGCAGAACCGGGGGCGGCGGGGGCGCAAGACCTGGTGTTCTCCGTTGGTGGTTCGGAATACGCCATCCCCAACCCGCAGGGCTTAGACTCCGCGACATTCACCAGCGAGGACGGCGTCACCACCGTCTCTGACCTAGACGGCGACGGGCACGTGGACTACGTCAGCAACGTCTCCTACGACGGCACGTGGACGGCCTGGCGTCCTGACGGGATGGCGGATACGACGGAAAACGGACAACCCATGAGTGAGCCCGTGGAGGGGGCGGCTGAATTTACCCCCAATGAGGTGAGCAAAACTTGGGATGCCGGGCGGTGGGAGTGTGTGGACCGGGGGGAGTGGGGCTAGTGTGGGGGTGAAGAAAAACTCTGCGCATCAGCGCTCATCAGTATAAATGAGCACCTCAGCGGGCACGGCGCGATTCTGTGCGTCGGGGCAGGGGATGCTGGCTCGGCTGGAGTAGCCCACACAAAGGTGGGCAATTCCGGCTGACCCGTGAGTCTGGTCCCCACATCCGCGCTCAGAACCGATAGTGTTGAGCCAGAGAATTAGCCGAGCGTAAGGAAAATATTCGATGACCATCCGAGGGCTTGTCGGCGAGGCACCCACCAAGAACCAGGAGCTGCTGGACTGGATCGAAGAATCCGTAGAGCTGTTCCAGCCGGACTCCGTCGTATTCTGTGACGGCTCCGACGAGGAGTGGAACCGGCTAGCCGAGCAGCTGGTCGAGGGAGGCACCCTCATCAAGCTGGACGAGGAGGCACAGCCGAATAGCTTCCTCGCACGCTCCAACCCGGCCGACGTGGCCCGCGTCGAGTCCCGCACCTTCATCTGCTCCGAGAAGGAGGAGGACGCCGGCCCAACCAATAACTGGGTCGAGCCAGAGAAGATGCGCGAGGAGATGCGCCAGCACTTCTCCGGCTCCATGCGCGGCCGCACCATGTACGTCGTCCCGTTCTGCATGGGCCCGATCTCTGACCCGGAGCCGAAGCTGGGCATCGAGCTCACCGACTCCGCCTACGTCGTGATGTCCATGCGCATCATGACCCGCATGGGCGCAGAGGCCCTGGCGAAGATCGACGAGACCGGTCAGTTCGTCAAGGGCTGGCACTCCGTCGGCGCTCCGCTGGAGCCGGGCGAGCAGGACGTCCCGTGGCCGTGCAATGACACGAAGTACATCACCCACTTCCCGGAGGACCGCGAGATCTGGTCCTACGGCTCCGGCTACGGTGGCAACGCCATCCTGGCTAAGAAGTGCTACGCCCTGCGCATCGCGACCGTCATGGCCCGCGACGAGGGCTGGATGGCCGAGCACATGCTGATCCTGAAGCTGATCAGCCCGGAGGACAAGGCGTACTACATCTGTGCTGCCTTCCCGTCCGCCTGCGGTAAGACCAACCTGGCGATGCTGCAGCCGACGATCCCGGGCTGGCGCGCGGAGGTCGTCGGTGACGACATCGCGTGGCTGCGCTTCGGCGAGGACGGCCGCCTGTACGCCGTGAACCCGGAGAACGGCTTCTTCGGTGTGGCACCGGGCACCAACTACGCCTCCAACCCGGTCGCAATGAAGACCATGGAGCCGGGCAACACCCTGTACACCAACGTCGGCCTGACCGACGACAAGAACGTCTGGTGGGAGGGCCTGGAGAACAAGCCGGAGCACCTCATCGACTGGCTGGGCAACGAGTGGACCCCGGAGTCCGAGGACAAGGCCGCTCACCCGAACTCCCGCTACTGCTCGCCGATCTCCCAGTGCCCGACCGCGGCACCGGAGTACGACGACCACCGTGGCGTGCCGGTCTCCGCGATCCTGTTCGGTGGCCGCCGCGCGGACACCGTCCCGCTGGTCACCCAGGCTCGCGACTGGAACCACGCCACCTTCATCGGTGCGACGATGGCTTCCGGCCAGACCGCTGCTGCCGCCGAGGCTGCCGTGGGCTCCCTGCGCCACGACCCGATGGCCATGCTGCCGTTCATCGGCTACAACGCCGGTGACTACCTGCAGCACTGGATCAACATGGGCGAAAAGGGCGGCGACAAGATGCCAGAGGTCTTCCTGGTCAACTGGTTCCGCCGTGGCGAGGATGGCCGCTTCCTGTGGCCGGGATTCGGCGAGAACTCCCGCGTCCTGAAGTGGATCGTCGACCGCATCGAGGGCCGCGTCGAGGCCGACGAGACCGTGGTTGGCTACACCGCTCGCTACGAGGACCTCGACACCGAGGGCCTCTCCGAGCCGGAGGAGGACATCCGCGAGGCACTGAGCGTGCACCCGGAGGAGTGGGACCGCGACGTCGCCTCCAACGAGGAGTGGCTGAAGTTCCTGGGCCCGAAGGTTCCGGCCGAGGTCTGGGAGCAGCACGAGGCGCTGAAGCAGCGCATCGAGGCCGCCAAGTAAGCGCATAGAAGCCTTCAGAACGACGGCCCCCGCCCGCTGGGTGGGGGCCGTTTTCTCGTGTTAAGGGGGCTTGCTGCGGGTGGGGTGGTAGCCCGTGGTGAGGCCACCTCTGGATACCGCTTAACTGCCGGGCGATCGTCGACCCACGCACCGAAGGCAGCGCGCAGCACGCCCGTCTGCAGAAAGAGCAACACCCCGGCGCCACCATTGCGGTGGGGCCGGGGTGAGTGCTGGAAGGGCGGCGTATTAGCCGATCGCGTTGTGCTCCCAGGCGGACAGGCCGGCGGTGGCGCCGGTGCCCGTGGCGATCACGATCTGCTTGAACGGCACGGTGGCGCAGTCGCCAGCGCCGTAGACGCCCGGCACGTTGGTCTTGCCCTTGGCGTCGATGACGACCTCGCCCATCTGGTTCAGCTCCACGCCGGAGCCCTCCAGCCACTTGGTGTTCGGCAGCAGGCCGATCTGGATGAACAGGCCGGAAAGCTCGAGGGTCTTCACCTCACCGGTGGTGCGGTCCTCGTACTTCA
>DWUR01000104.1 GCA_019120635.1 Candidatus Corynebacterium intestinavium
CTCGCGCTTGACGAGCACGCGGTTGTTCAGGCGCTTTGACAGCACGGGCATCGCGTCGGTGGGCGTGTGCTTCGCGGCCCGGTAGACGGGGGCGGCGACGATGTCCTTGAGGTAATCGGCTGCGGTGGGCTGTGGTGAGAAAGACATGTTTAGAAATTATAGGCAACCGGCCTATTGCAGCGGCCAGCTGGTGTTCACGTTGGCGTCGCGACCCTTGGACCGGAAGTACTCCGCCAGGCTGGACTGTTGCTCGTAGTACCAGGTGGACTGGTTCAACATGAGCTCGTCGGCGCTCATCTGCGTCAGCTCTGGGTGCTCGCGGGCGATCTTCCACGCCACCCGCGCCGCGGCGATCGCGTCGGCGGTGGCCTCGTGCGCATTGTCGAGGGCCACCTCGTAGTGCTCGCAGACCGCCCCCAGGGTGCGCTTGCCCTTGCGGTACTGGTCGAAGTGGCGGTCCAGCAGCAGCGGGTCGATGACCGGGCCGTCCACAGTGAAGCTCGGGTCTTGGCTGCGCAGCACCGTCAGGTCATAGGGCGCATTGAAGACCACGAGGGTCGCGCCCTCCTCCCAGCCCTGCCGGATCGCCCGGATCGTCTCCGCCAGGACCTCGTCGTGCGGCTTACCGTTCTCCCGGGCGTATTCGGTGGTGATGCTGTGCACCGCGCTGGCCTGCTCGGGGATCTCGACGCCCGGGTCGGCGAGCAGCTCGACGTCTTCCACCTGGCTGCCACGGATGCGCACCATGGCGCTGGTCACGATGCGAGCGGACAGTGGATTGGTGCCGGTGGTCTCTAGGTCGAAGCTCAACATGTGAGCCGGATTGAAATGCGCTGCGGTCATGATCCTTACTCTAACCGGAGCACCAGACAGGCCAGAGCGGATCCTCGATAGACTTGGATCCCGTGAGCACTCAATACGATTCCGATTCCTCGCCCGCCGCCAATCCCGCGACCTCCGACCCTGCGCTTGCGGAGCTGAGCCAGCAGTGGCAGTCTCTCGCGGACCAGGTCAGGCACCACCGCGAGGTCTACTACTACGGCAATCCGGAGATCTCCGACGCCGAGTTCGATGCCCTGCTCACCCGACTTCAGGAGTTCGAGGACGCCCACCCCGAGGCGGTGACAGGCCCCAGCCCCACCACCGAGGTCGCCCCGGCCCCTCCGGAGTCCAGCCCGTTTCGCAACGTGGACCACCAGGAGCCGATGCTCTCGCTCGATAACGTCTTCGACACCGAGCAGCTGAGCTCCTGGCTGGAGCGCACCCCGGCCAAGACCTACCTCACCGAGCTGAAGATCGACGGCGCGTCGATCAATCTGCTTTACCGTCACGGCGTCCTGGAACTCGCTCTCACCCGCGGCGACGGCACGACCGGTGAGGACATCACCCACAACGCCCGCACCCTCTCCGATATCCCGGCGCGCCTGCAGCCTTCCGAGGACTTCCCAGTGCCGGAGCTCGTGGAGATCCGCGGCGAGGTGTTCATCCGCGTCGAGGACTTCGCGAAGATGAACGCCCAGCGCCAGGCGGAGGGGCTGAAAATGTTTGCGAACCCGCGCAACGCCGCGGCCGGAGCGATGCGCCAAAAGGACCCGGCAGAGACCGCGCGCCGCCCGCTGCGCCTGATCTGTCACGGCATCGGCGCCCGCGAGGGCTTCACTCCGGCCTCCCAACACGCGGCCTACGAGGCGCTGGCGGCCTGGGGCCTGCCGGTGAGCCCGTATACCAAGCAGGTGCACAGCGCCAAGGAGGTCCTGGAACAGGTCGCCTACTGGGCGGACCACCGCCACGATGCGGACCACGAGATGGACGGCCTCGTCATCAAGGTCGACGACACAGAGTCCCAGCAGCGGCTCGGAACAACCAGCCGCGCCCCGCGCTGGGCGATCGCCTATAAGTACCCACCGGAGGAGGCCCGCACCCGGCTGCACGACATCCGCCTAGGGATCGGCCGCACTGGCCGGGCAACTCCGTATGCGGTGATGGAGCCGAAGTACGTCGCGGGCTCCACCGTGACCATGGCGACCCTGCACAACCCCTCCGAGGCCCACCGCAAGGGCGTGCGCCTGGGTGATGAGATCATGATCCGCAAGGCCGGGGAGGTCATCCCGGAGGTGCTCGGCCCGGTGGAGGACGCCCGGAGTGGTGCGGAGCGCGAGTTCCTCTTCAGCAGCCTGTGCCCGGAGTGCGGCACTCCCCTGGCCCCGGCACGCGGAGAGGATGCGGACTGGCGCTGCCCGAATACCCGCTACTGCCCCGGCCAGCTGCACACCCGCCTGACCTACATCGCCGGCCGCGGTGCCTTCGACATCGACGCGCTGGGCGAGAAGGCGGCCTATGACCTCATCCATTCCGGCGTGCTACCCGACGAGACAGGGCTGTTCTCGCTGACGGAGGAGGATCTGCGCCGCACGGACGCGTATACGACGAAGTCCGGCGCGCTGAATAAGCAGGGCGAGACGCTGTTGACGACGCTCGCGGCGGCCAAGGAGGTCGACCTGTGGCGCGTCATCGTCGCTCTATCCATCCGGCACGTCGGACCGACCGCCGCGAAGGCCCTGGCCAATCACTACGGTTCCATTCCGGACGTCGCCACCGCCGATGTGGAGACGATGTCCACCGTCGACGGGGTGGGTCCCATCATCGCCGAATCCGTCCGCGACTGGTTTGCGGTCTCCTGGCATAAGGAGATCGTCGATGCCTGGGCGGCCGCTGGGGTGCGGATGGAGCAGGACGTCACCGAGCAGCCATCTGCCGACGCGGCCGGGTCCATTCAAGCAGACCTGCTGGCCGGGTTGAGCATCGTTGTCACGGGCACGCTGGAGGACTTCGACCGCAGCAGCGCGAAGGAGGCCATCGAGTCCCGCGGCGGGAAGGCCACCGGCAGCGTGTCCAAGAAGACGGACTATCTGGTCGCCGGGGCCAAGGCCGGCTCGAAGCTCACGAAGGCCGAGGAGCTGGGCATCCCGGTGCTCGACGAAGCCGGGTTCCACAAGCTGCTGAGCGAGGGACCAGGCGCGGGAGCCGCCGAAGAGGACTAGTCCCGGCGCGCTGGGATCAACACTTCACTCCTGCGGGCCTGGTCGTTGCAGGCTGCCCTGCTGGGTGGGGCTTAGCCCGCAGCGAGGTTGCGTGCGGCGATCCGCGCGGTCGCCGACCACGTGGCAGCCACCGCGGGGCTCACAGCGAGCTTGTCCAGCCCTGGGGTGATCGCGCAGAGATCAACCTGCTGCACCAGCTGCTCCGCGGGGAAGCTCCACTGCTGCCACAGGCGCTGGACGGCACCCGCGTACGTGGCGGCACTGTCCTCGATCGCCGCGGCCCCCCGCGGCTCTGTGGGGCGCGGCACGCAGATGCCGATCCCCTGCCCTGCCCCGACGCTGGATCCAATGGCGTCCTTGAGCTCTGAGGTGGACTGCTCGCCGAAGAGGTGCTCGGCGGCCACACCGACGCGGTCAAAGCCCACCTGCGGGATGTCCCGGAAGAGCTCGGGCGGGCATCCGTGCAGCACGGTCCCCACCCCCTCGGGCAGCTGGCCGAGCAGTCGCTGCCACACGCCGAGGATGTGCTCGGGGTCCACCGGGGCCAGCCGGTCCCAGCGCGTGGCCCCGGCCAGCCCGGCCAATAGTTGCGGCACGGCGGGCTCGTGGAGTCCGATAAACACCTCCGAGCCGGTCGCGCTGGCCAGCCATTCGGCGGTCTCCGCTAATCCCGCGCCCAGCGTGAGGGCAATGTCCCGGAAGGCTGGGCGGTCGGCCACGATGGGGTGACCCGCCAGCTCCACGGTGGCGCCGAAGCTCCAGGGTCCGGCAGCGTTCAGCATGATCCGCGGGGCGCGACGTTCGGCGAGCATCGCGGGCACCAGGTCTCGGAGCTCCGAGAGATAGGACCGGGTCTGGCGGCCGATCAGGCTGGCCCCGTGGCTAATCTCCCAGCCGCGCGGGTTCGCGGCGAGGTTGAGCTGTGCGAAGCCTGCGGTCAGGGCGGTGACGTCCAGGGCGACGTCCTTGACACCGGGCTCGCCTGCAGGCTGGATGCGGGGCAGGGAGATCCCGCCCGGCGCGCCGGTATCTTCATCCACATCGACGCCGCGGAGTAGCGCGGCCTCCAGGGCGCTGTTCTGGTCCGGATGCGTCGTGGCGAAGGACTCCCAACAGCCGAGACGTGTCATGGCTGGGCGTCCTCGCCCTGCTCGATGGCGTCGGCGTCCACCGCGCCGACGGTGCCGGGTGCGGGCTGCTCCTCAATCGGGGCACCCAGGGGCGTCGTCGCGCGGATGGTGCCGGAACCCAACAAGATGTCCCCGGCATCGTCGGGGCGGTAGACCACGGCGGCCTGGCCGCGGGCCACGCCCTCCAGGGTCTGCAGCAGCTCCAGCTCCAGGCGCCACGGCAGCTCGTCGGCCTCCTTCACGCGACCCGCCGGAGTGACCGGTGCTGGGTCGTCAACCAACCGGGCGCGGGCCGGAACCACCCCGCCATGGGCGCGCACCTGCACTTCGCAGTCGAATTCGCGGCCCTGCACCTCCGGGTCGAGGCGCTTGAGGCGATCGGCGATGATCCCGCCGACCCGCAGGTCCTCCCGGGTGCCGACGGTCACGGTGCCCGAGTGGGCGTCGATATCCGTGACATAGCGTGGGCGGCCGTCCAGGGTTTCGCGCGGCAGGCCAAGGCCCTTGCGCTGACCAACGGTGAAACCGTACACGCCGTCGTGCTCCGCCACGGTCTCCCCGCCGGTATCCCGCACCAGGCCGGGACGCAGGCCGATCTTCGAGCCCAGGAATGCCTGAGTTCGGCCATCCGGGATGAAGCAGATGTCGTGGCTATCTGGCTTATTGGCGACCCCGAAGCCGGCGTCGGCGGCCTCCTCGCGGATCTCGGGCTTGACCGTGTCCCCGACCGGGAACATACAGTGTGCCAGCTGTTCGTCGGTGAGCACGCCGAGGACATAAGACTGGTCCTTGTCCGCGTCCACTCCACGGCGCAGCACGCCATCGTGGAGCTGCGCGTAGTGGCCGGTGACCACGGCGTCGAAGCCCAGCGCGATGGAGCGGTCCAGCAGGGCCTCGAACTTGATCTTCTCGTTGCAGCGCAGGCACGGATTCGGGGTCTCGCCGATGGCGTAGGAGTCCACGAAGTTATCGATCACATCGGCCTTGAAGCGGTCGGAGAAGTCCCAGACGTAGAAGGGGATGCCGAGTTTGTCGGCGACGCGGCGGGCATCCGCGGAGTCCTCCAGGGAGCAGCAGCCGCGGGAACCGGCGCGCACGGCCTCCGGGGATTGGGACAGCGCCAGGTGCACGCCGATAACCTCGTGGCCTGCTTCGAGTGCTCGGGCGGCCGCGACCGCCGAATCCACACCACCGCTCATTGCTGCTACTACTCGCATGGGTCGCACCCTACTCGGGTTTAGCGGGCTTAGGCCATTCCGGCGGCGCGAGCCTGCTCGGCGACGCGCGGCAACAATTCGGCGACGCGTTCAGCGTCCGCCAGCGTGGTCTCCGCGCCGAAGGTCAGCCGCAAGGCGCCGCGGGCGACCTCCACGTCCACCCCCATCGCGGCGAGCACGTGGCTGGCGCGATTCACCCCGGCCGCGCACGCCGAGCCAGTGGAGGCATCCACCCCCGCTGCGTCCAGCAGCATGATGAGGCTATCCCCCTCCGCACCGGGGATGCTCAGGTGCAGGTGGCTGGGCAAGGAGGGGT
Organism: Candidatus Corynebacterium intestinavium; assembly: GCA_019120635.1. GTDB lineage: Bacteria > Actinomycetota > Actinomycetes > Mycobacteriales > Mycobacteriaceae > Corynebacterium > Corynebacterium intestinavium. The sequence goes on from DWUR01000104.1 coordinate 5,705, forward strand.
CGTGGGTCCACACTTCTACCCCCTCGATGCCACGGACGGCCTCCAGCACCCGCTCGCGGATGTTCCGTAGCCGCTCGTTCTCCGCGGCCATATCCCGGTGTGCTGCCGCCAGTGCTGCTGCGGTGCCCACCGCCCCGTGGACGTTGACGGTTCCGGAGCGCAGCCCGCGTTCCTGGTTCCCACCCTTCAGTGGCGAGAGGATCTTCGCATCCCGGCGCGCGAGCAGGAGTCCGGTGGAGCGCGGCCCGCCAAATTTATGTGCACTCGCTGCAAGGGTCGCGACTCCGAGCCTGTGGAAGTCGATCGGCACCCGCCCCACTGCCTGCACGGCATCCACGTGCATGGGCACGGCCTTGTCGGTCGCCATCGTGGCAAGCTCGCCGACCGGCTGGATGTTCCCGGTCTCGTTATTCGCCCACATGCAGGTAATCAGCGCGGTGTTCTCCGGGCCCGCGTTTTTTAGGACGCCGATCTCCTCAGCCGCTTCAAGATCGACGACCCCGCGAGTGTCCACGGGCAGCTCGACCCGGCGGTATCCCAGGTCAAGCGGGCCGGTGCACAGCCAGTCGATGGATTCCCCCACCGCCGGGTGCTCGATGCCGGGGGCGATGATGTCGCCGGCAGTCGGGTGCAACTTCCGGGAGCCGAAGGCCAGCCCCTGCACGGCGATATTGTCGGCCTCCGTGCCCGAGGCGGTGAAGATCACCTCCACGGGGTCGGCGCCGAGGAGCTCGGCGATCTGTTCGCGAGCCTCCTCCAGCATCCGCCGGGAGTCGCGGCCGGTGCGGTACTGGCCGGCCGGGTTGAGCGCGGATTCCGCCTCCCGCATCGCCTCGGCCGCCTCCGGGCGCAATGGGCTGGAGGCGGCGTGGTCGGCGTAGATGCGGGACTGGATTATCATGACTTCCAGTGTGGCACAGCCCCTGGCAGGCTAGGCGAACATCCCCAGGCCCCAGCAGATGGCGACCAGGATGATCGAGAATGCCCACACCAGCGGCATCGCACGCTTGAGGTAGTGGCCCATCTGCCCCTCCGCCAGGCCGAGCGCCAGCCAGAGTGCCGGCGAGAACGGGGAGACGAAGGTGCCGATGACGTTACCCACGATGAGCGCTGCGGCCGCCCCCATGCCGCTCACACCGAAGTTCGCAGCAGTCTCCTGAACGATGGGCAGCACCGAGAAGTAGTAAGCGTCGGTGGACGTGAGAAGGTCCAGCGGGACGCCGAAGAACGCGACGATGATGTGCAGGTACTGCCCCACTCCCTCGGGCATGATCGCGATGAGCTGCAGCGCGATCTCCTCGAGCATGCCGCTGCCGTTGAGCACTCCCAGGAACATGGCGGCGGCGATGATCACGCCCGCCATGGAGAGAGCATTCGGCGCGTGCCGGTTGAGCACCCCGGTCTGAGCCTCCTTGTTCTGGCAGTTCACCAGCATGGCCACGGTGGTGGCGATGAGGAAGGCGGGGGCCGGCGGCAGCAGGCCCGCCAGCAGCACGACGAGCACCGCGAGGATCAGCACGATGTTGATCACCGTCACCGTCCTGCCGGAGCGGAAGGACAGGCCGATCTCCTCCTGCTGCTGGCGCTGGTTCTCCGCGAAATCGGTGGCCATCTTCTCGACGTCGATGTTGGCCGAGCCTGCGGCGTCTTCCCCCGCACCCACCTTCTGTGCGCTGCGCTTGCGGGCTCGGCGCAGCTCGAGAACACCGAGAGCCGCGGCTACTGCGAACACGCCGAGCAGCGCGATCCCCTGGGCCGGCAGCAGGTGAATCCAGATATCGTGCGGGTCCTGTGCGATGACCGAGCCTGCGCGCCCCACCGGGCCTGCCCACGGCACCATGTTCATCACCGAGGCCGCCAGCGCGACGATCATCAGCAGCGTGTAGCGGCTCATGTGCATCGCCTTATACAGCGGGAGCAGTGCGGGGATCGTCAGCAGGAAGGTCGTCGAGCCCGAGCCATCGAGGTGGGCGACCACGCCAATGGCCGCGGTTCCCAGGGTGATGAAGACGGGATTACCCCTGGTGGCCTTGATCAGCGCTCGAATCACCGGCGTGAACAGCCCGACGTCCTGCATGATCCCGAAGAAGATGATCGCGAAGATGAACATCACGACCACGCTCATGACGGACTTCAATCCGTCACTGAAGAAGTCCGAGAGCTCCTCGAAGCTATACCCCAGGATCAGCGCGCCGATCGCCGGGATGAGGGCCATGGGCACGATCGGGCTCACCCTGCCGCGAATCAGAACCGCGACGGTGAGAAAGATGATGGCGAGCCCAGCGATGGTGAGCCCGAGGGCTGACTGCATGCCCAAAGTCCTTTCCAGTGAGGGGTGGCGTACCTTCGGCGCGCCTATGCCGTGCGTCACATTGTGACAGAGACCCCAAACTGGAGCACAATCATCGAGCTCACGAGGATTCGTGCGCTCGATGTGAAGTCTTGGCTAGGACTTCTTCCTTCCCGTCACCGCCAACACGATGGCTGCCAGCAGGGCGATGATCCCGACCGCGGCGGCGCCAATCATAGGCCAGCTCATCCCGGAGCCTTTCTGCTCGGCAGCCACATTCTTGGCATCGGCGTCGGCAGCGCCTTCATCCTGCTCTTCGTCCAGATCCTTGTCGAAGGAGGCAAACTCCGGGGCACCCTCGCCAGCCTTGCCCAGGACCTCCACGGTCATCGTGCCCTTGGCCTCCCCCTGCTTATCGGCCGTGTCCTCCCGATCGCCGCCAGAGACGATGATGTAGTAGCGGCCCGGCACCGAGTTCTCGTTCGGGTAAATCTCGCCACTGTTCTTGTAGCGGATGGGGAAGGTCCGGGCCTGGAGACTGACGCTCTTGGAGCTACCGAAGTCCGAACTATCAGTGTCGTTGACAAGAGCGTCGCTCCCGAAGGGAGAAAGCACCCTCGTGCTCCATGCCATGAAGCGCTTCTGTACCGTTTCCAGGTCGGTCTGCACCTGTACGCGCTGCCCCCAGTCCAGATCCACGGCGAATACCTGACTTTCGCCCATCGTCACCGCGATGTTGTGGGCACCTGGCTCGATCACCTTGGCGTTCCCGAATGAGTCACCGCCGTAGGACGTACCTTCCGGCGCCTTGCCGCCTCCATTTCCTCCCACTCGGGTGCCCTGGCGGCTTCTGGCAGCTCGTCGAGGTTTTGTACCGCGCCGCGCTCCTCCAGGTGGATCCGCACCGGAAGCCCGCCTTCGCCCTTGACCTCCGTGGTGACTTTCAGCAGCAGGTTTTCGGTGTCTTCGCACTCCTGGCTCGAAAGATTGGTAGCCAGCAGCCCCTCGGGGCCTCTACTGTGCCCATAGTCGGTTTCTAGGGCGCATTTTTCTTCGCTGGCAGGATCGACCAGTTCGACGGTGATGGAGCCGTGTTCTTTGTCAGTTTCCGCCAGGCCCATCGCGGCACCTGCCCAGACCACGGAACCCTTGGCCTGCTTCGGGACGCGGTACCAGCGCGTCTCGTCGAAACCGAACTCGTCCAGGTAGGTTCCCGGGGTCATCTCGGGGGCCTCGGACCGGGAGTCTCCACCGGAGATCGGGTCACCGTCCAGTCGGAAGGCCTGACCCGTGCGCATCGCAGCTTCCTCGATGGCTGTCTTGATCTCATCGGCGTTATCCGCCGAGTAGTATTTTCCGTTGCCCTTCTTCGCGATGCACTGCAGCTGATTGCGAGCCTTGCCATCCACGTTCATGCCCACCACGTTGATAGTCACGTTGATGCCCTGCTTCTCCAGTTCATCGACGACGTCGCAGGGGCCCGGGACGCAGGTTTCCTCGCCGTCGGAGACCAGGACGATGGTGTTTTCTTCATCCTCCCCTGGCTTGCCGATGTCCTTGCCGGCTTCCTTCAGGCCATAAGAAATCGGGGTCCACCCGGCGGGGCTGTACCCCTCGATGGCGTCGGACAGATCGTCGCGATTGCCCGTCGCAATCGGGACCACCAGCTCGGAATCACGGCAGGATTCATCGCTGCCTTTTTTCTTGTCATTCGCGCCGTACACGCGCAAACCCAGCTCGGTCTCCTCCGGTGTTGAATCGACCAGGGAGTTCAGGGCGTCCTTCGCTGCATCAATCCGAGTTTTCGCGCCATCAATCTTCTCCGCCAGCGACCCAGAAGAGTCCATGACCAGGTGTACTCGCTGCTTCTTTGGCTTGTCGATATCGGCGTTGGCCGCCCCACGGGAACCGCCACAGCGAGGATCGTCCCCACCACAAACGCCAGAATGGCCCCAACTGAACGTCGTGCCCACATCTTAAAAAGTCCCCTCAACTCGAAGTGGTATTTGCTGTTTCCCAAAGCTCTTAGGCACGCTATGGACGGATATAAAAAAAGCCGGTGCTCCGCCATAACGGGAAACACCGGCTTTTTTTAGCTGCGCTCAAGGCAGCTGATTGGATTCGGGAACCTTAACGGTTCTTGAGCTCCTCGGTTGCCTGCGGGGCAACGTCGAAGAGGTCACCAACGATACCAAAGTCAGCGATCTCGAAGATCGATGCCTCGTCATCCTTGTTGACCGCAACGATGGTCTTGGACGTCTGCATACCAGCCTTGTGCTGGATAGCACCGGAAATACCCAGTGCGATGTACAGGTTCGGGGACACGGTAACACCGGTCTGGCCGACCTGGAACTTGCCCGGGTAGTAGTCCGCGTCGACTGCGGCACGGGATGCACCAACGGCACCGCCGAGCGCGTCGAGA
>DWUR01000105.1 GCA_019120635.1 Candidatus Corynebacterium intestinavium
GGCGTGCAGGTTGGAAGCCTTGTCCACGCGGAAGGAGATCTTGCCGCCCTTGACCTCGGAGATGGCCTTAGCCACGTCGTTGGTCACGGTGCCGGTCTTCGGGTTCGGCATCAGACCACGCGGGCCCAGCACGCGAGCAACGCGGCCGACCTTGGCCATCTGATCCGGGGTAGCGATCGCAGCGTCGAAGTCGGTCCAGCCGCCCTGGATCTTCTCGATCAGCTCAGCGGAGCCAACGAAGTCTGCGCCTGCCTCCTCGGCAGCGGTAGCGTTCGGGCCCTCGGCGAAGACGACCACGCGGACGTCCTTACCGGTGCCGTTCGGCAGCGCCACGGTGCCGCGGACCAGCTGATCAGCCTTGCGCGGGTCGACGCCCAGGCGGATCGCAACGTCGATGGTTGCGTCGTAGTTCTTGGAGGACGTCACCTTGGCCAGCTTCGCAGCCTGCAGCGGGGTGTACTTGTTATCGCGGTCGACCTTAGCGGCCGCCTCGCGGTAAGCCTTAGAAACCTTGCTCATGAAAATTCCAATCTGGGTTTTAGGTGTTGGAGTTGTGGTCTAGTGGGTCAGCAAGCGACCCTGCCACGCGATGAAACCCCGGCGGTCAACCCACCGGGGTGGCGCACTTAAGCGGACGGGCGACCCTCGACGTCGATACCCATCGAGCGAGCGGTACCGGCGATGATGGCCGCACCAGCCTCGATGTCGTTCGCGTTCAGGTCCGGCTCCTTGGTCTTTGCAATTTCCTTGCACTGATCCCAGGTGACCTTACCGACCTTGTCGGTGTGCGGGACGCCGGAGCCCTTCTGCAGGCCAGCGGCCTTCAGCAGCAGCTTGGAAGCCGGCGGGGTCTTCAGCTTGAAGTCGAAGGAGCGGTCCTCGTAGACCGTGATCTCGACCGGCACGATGTTGCCGCGCTGGGACTCGGTTGCAGCGTTGTAAGCCTTGGTGAACTCAACGATGTTCACGCCGTGAGCACCCAGTGCCGGACCGACCGGCGGAGCTGGGGTTGCTGCACCAGCCTGGATCTGCAGCTTGATGAGCGCCTGGACCTTCTTCTTGGCCATCGCTATACCTCTTTCTGTTATCAGGAAGCGGGCGTACCGCTCCCCGACCGGATGCCGGTTCTTAGCCAGCCACCGGAGATGAATAGTTCCACTGCCACCCGGGCACGCCGAAGGCGCGCCACTAAATAGCAGACAGAGTTACATTAATCGAGCTTCCCGACCTGATCAAATTCCAGCTCAACCGGGGTCTCACGGCCGAAGATGGAGACCATCGCCTTAAGGCGGTTCTGCACGGTATCGATCTCGGAGATGGTTGCAGCAACGGATGCGAACGGGCCCGAGAGGATGGTGACGGACTCGCCCACCTCGTAGTCGACCTCGACGGTCTCGGATGCCGGCTTCGGCGGGACGGCCACGCCGGTCGCGGAGACGTCGACGTCGGCAGCGTCCTGACCCTGGTCCTCCGCCGCCGCGGTTGCGGTCTCCGGTGGCAGCAGGAACTTCGCGACCTCGCGGATCTTCACCGGGGTCGGCTTGCCCTCGTTGCCCACGAAGGAGGTGACACCCGGGGTGTCACGGACGACAGACCAGGAGGCGTCGTCGAGCTCGATGCGGACGAGGACGTAGCCCGGCAGCAGCTTGCGCTTGACCTGCTTGCGCTTGCCGTCCTTCAGCTCGGTGACTTCCTCGATCGGGACGACGACCTCGTGGATCTGCTCGTCCACGCCCAGGGTCTGGGTGCGCATCTCGAGGTTGGTCTTCACCTTGTTCTCGTAGCCGGAGTAGCACTGGATGATGTACCACTCGCCCGGCAGCTTCTTCAGGGCGCGCATGAACTCGCGCAGGCGGGCCTTGTAGGCCTCCATGGCGGCCTCTTCGGCGGTCTTCTCTGGCTGCTCAGCCTCGGAAGCCTCCGGCGCGGCGTCGGTGCCCTCCGCCGGCTCTGCGGCGGTGGCCTCTGCGGCATCACCCAGGGCTGCCGCGGCCTGCTCGGCCTCGGACTCCTTGTGGGCTGCGACTTCCTGGTGGATGTCCTCCTGGGCCGCGGCAGCGAGGTCCGCGGCGCTGAGGTTCTTATCTGCGCTCATGTGATGCTCCTTGTCGGGTGAGCCTGGGTGTTTTAGGCACGATCGGCAATAAAAATCCGCCCCTACCGTTGGTCGGCGAGGCGGGATGTTTTCTGCTTTTGAGTTTAGCACGCGAGCGGGTTTTGTTGCCACGAGTGAGCTGGTGTGGCAGGAGAGGGCATAAGAAAAGCCCTCCACGAAGGAGGGCTTGGAGTATATCGCCGCGCTTGGCGGGCCGGCTGAGGCTAGAGGCCGAAGACCCAGCGAACACCGAGGCTGGTGACGTAGTCCACGCCAGCGACCAGGGCGGTCGTCAGGATGAGGAAGACCAGCACCACGAGGGAGTAGGTCACCATCTCACGGCCGGTTGGCCAGATGACCTTGCGCATCTCGGAGATCACGCCACGGATGTAGTCCGCGATGGCGGTGAAGGGGTTGCTCCGGGTTCCGACGACCTCGGGCGAGGTCGAAGCGCTGGTCGCGCGAGCCGTGGTGGCCTGGCCAGCGACCTGGCGCTTACCGCTCGGGCGCATGGAGCCTCCGGAAGCGTTCGCTCCGGAGCCTTCGGCCCTGTTGCTATCTTCGCTCACGTGGTTACTCCTTCGGGCGCCCGCGGGGGCGGGCGTACTTTGCAGGGGTGACAGGACTTGAACCCGCAACCTACGGTTTTGGAGACCGTTGCTCTACCAATTGAGCTACACCCCTAAAACTGTGGCAGCGCCGGGTTGGTGACCGCGATTTTACCCGCGGGCAACGCGCCATGCGTGCAACACGGGAGTAGCCTAGCAACTTTCCATTCAGTTAGACAACTTGCCGCGCTTTCCGCAGCACCCAGCGCTCGAAGTGGGGTAAACCCGGAAGGTTGAGGGCGCAGCAGCGCCCACTCGGAGGCCCCGCTTCCCCCACGGAACGCGGGCGGCCAATGCGGCGGTGAGGGCGGTGGCGTCGTCGATAAAAAAATGGACCCTGCGGAAAAACCACGGGGTCCGAATTTAGTAGCGGTGCCGGGACTCGATCCCGGGACCTCACGATTATGAGTCGTGCGCTCTAACCAGCTGAGCTACACCGCCACAGCCACTTACACGACCAACCACGGCCAGCGTAAACAGGTCACGTGACGGCCATATAAAATGACAGAGCCCCCTGACGGAATCGAACCGTCGACCTTTTCCTTACCATGGAAACGCTCTGCCGACTGAGCTAAGGGGGCGCAACTTAAATCGACCGAACCTCGCGTAGTATTTCGCTTTGGCCCGTTGATCGAAGCCTGAAGTAGCATAACCAGTTTCCAATGAGAAGCACAAATCTGCACGTCGTAGCTGGTTTCCACGGTCGATATGGGTGTATCTTGGGTGGCATTAGGCGGTGGATCGCGCGATTGCATCTTCCGCTCGCCAGGCCAGCTGTTTTATAGTTTCTTGTTGCGCCGTTTTCGGATGTTAAGGGGCGTCCCGGGGATTACATTCAGGCACTTTCCGGATGATGCACCGGCGGCGCGTGGCACACCCCTCACGGGGCAAGGAGGTTCGAGTCCTCTCAATCATTGTTATTCCGCGCCGCCCGGAAGCCCTTCGCTTGCGGCCTGCGGCCCGGCCCCGACGAGTGCTTTCGAGCATTCCGACGCGCCGACGCCCCGCCGCCTGCGAATCCCACGAGGCGCGGAATCTTCAACTTCACGATCGCCTCTGCATTGCGTGCTGGCGAGTCTGGTGGTGACGAAGCCGCTGGCGGATTTCATCGGTCAGCGCATTGACCTCTCCCCGTCGCCGAGGCTGCGCGGAAGGCCGGCGAGGCGGTCGGCGTCGAGGTGCTGGGCGATGTTCACCTCAAGGATCTCTCCCTGCCGCACGGGGTGGCCGAGGCGCTGAGCCAGGCCGAGGTGGATAAGCTCACCGCTGCCAGCGAGCTGGAGCGGGCACGCACCGAGGTGAAGATCACCCGTGCGTGCATGGGCACGGCGAAGGTACTGGAGCAGAACCCCCTGTTGGCGAAGATTCGTCTGCTGGAGGCCCTGCCGCCGGGCACCACGCTGGAGCTGCGCGACCGGTCGCTGGAGTCGCCCGATCAGCCCCGGGAACCGCGGGACCGGGGCGAGCTCGACAGCTAGCGGGTCCCGGCCCGCTCGCGGGGACCCCCGCTATCCCGTATCCCGCTGGAGTCTTCTCGCTCCAAAAGAAAAAGGAGCCGAGCCCCGCGCGGACCCGGCTCTGATGTGCGAGAGATTTTAGTGCTGCCCCTCAGCGAACTCCTCAACCAGCTTCGCATTGAAGGCCTCAAGGTCGGCCGGAGTGCGGGAAGAGACCAGTCCGTTGTCCACGTGGACCTCCTCGTCGACCCAGGTTGCCCCAGCGTTCTGGAGGTCAGTCTTCAACGACGGGTACGAGGTCAGCGTACGGCCGCGGAGGACGTCCGCGTCGGTAAGGATCCACGCACCGTGGCAGATCACCGCCAGCGGCTTTCCAGCCTCGACGTGCTTCTTCACGATCTCGACCGCTGCCTCGTCCATGCGCAGCTGGTCGGCATTTCCGGTGCCGCCCGGAAGGATAATCCCGTCGAACTCACCGTCGCGGGAGCTTTCGGTAGAGGCATCCGCCTCGGAGGTAGAACCGTTCTTGCCCTCAATCTTCTCGCCACCAGGGCTGAGGACAGTCACTGCGCCGCCTGCCTGGCGGACAGCCTCAATCGGGGAGCTGAACTCACTGTCCTCGAACCCATTCGTCGCGAGAACACCAATGCGCTTGCCATCTAGCTTTGCCATGTGTCGCTCCTTTCTAAAGAACGTATGCCCCCAGGGTGCCAGCAAAACGCGGCGAGCAACACCCTCACTTTTTCACGCACCGCTTTGGCACCCCAACCCCGGAGTCAGCACCACACCCCACCAACGCAAAAACTCCGCCAGGGTTTTCCCTGACGGAGCTCGTCTGTGCCAGATGTTGGATTTGAACCAACGAAGGCATAAGCCGGCGGATTTACAGTCCGCTTCCTTTGGCCGCTCGGACAATCTGGCGTACACCACTTGGTGCGCTCAATACCCTACTACGCGCCTCAAAGAATCCCTAAACGCGCTGCTCGGGCCAGGTATTGACGTCCTTAAAAGGAAGGCGGAACAACCGGGAAGCGCACGGGCAACAGCCCAAGCGCGACCGAACTAACCCAGGCGGTCCAGCGAGAAGGCCAGCAGGTGGCGCAGCGCCTCAGTGACCTCGTTATCCGGCAGCTTTGCGAGCTCCTCGTCGGCCAGGCTGCGGTAGTGCTCCACGTCCCGCTCCGCGAGCTCACGGCCGTTGGAACGCTGGATGAGTTCCAGGCACTCCTCCACCACCGCGTCCTCGGTCACCGGGCCGGTCAGCAGCTCGCGCAGGCGCGCACCAACCTCGTCCTCCTGACGCATCGCGTGCAGCACCGGCAGGGTGAACACGCCCTCCCGCAGGTCCGTGCCCGGGGTCTTGCCGGACTCCTCCGGATCGGCCCAAATGTCGATGATGTCGTCCACGATCTGGAAGATCTGCCCCATGTGGCGGCCGAACTGAGCCAGCGCATCAACGTGCTCCTGCTCCGTGCCGGAGTGCAGCGCGCCCAGGTAGCCCGCGGAGGCGATCAGCACGCCGGTCTTCTCCTGGATGACCTTCATGTAGTGCTCGATCGCATCCTCGCCATCGGCAGCGCCCACGGTCTCGCGCATCTGGCCGGTGACCAGCTCGCCGAAGGTATCCGCGAAGTGGCGGACCGTGTGGGAACCCAGCCCAGAGAGGATCTCCGAGGCCACAGCGAACAGGTAGTCACCCGCGAGGATCGCCATCGAGTTGCCCCAACGGGCGTTCGCGGACTCCGCGCCGCGGCGGCGGTCGGCCTCGTCCATGACATCGTCGTGATAGAGCGTCGCGAGGTGAGTCAGCTCCACGACCACGGCGGCGTCGCGAACCTCGCGGGCCGTCGGGTTCTTGCCGTACTGCGCGGCGAGCAGCGCAAACACCACGCGAAAGCGCTTGCCGCCAGCCAACGCGAGGTGGCTGATCTTATCGGTAATGAAGCTCTCGCCCTGGTTGAGGCGCCAGCGCAGGAAGTCCTCCGCCTCCTGCAGCCCCGCCGTGATGCGGTCGTTGAGCTCGGCATTCCCCAAGTCCGGAGCTACCGGCCTGGCGTTGTCGCGTACTGCCATGTCCCTGCGTCTGCCTCGATCTAGATTGTGATTGTGCTTGAGCTATAGCTAGCCATTCGATAGGTTAGCCGATCTACTCGGGCGCGTAGTAATGGATTCACCCCTCGCCGCGCAGGATTGCTTCCGTGGCGCAGGTTTTCCGGTCGCCGTGGTGCTCGCGGTGGGTCCTCCGGTTCTTTTTAGGACGTCACCCCGGCTAGCCTTGAGCCTCATGAGCCCCTCTTCTTCCTCCACGCACGATTCGGCTACGCGAGGCGAGTCCGCTGCCCCGCAACGGGCATCGAAGGACCAGCTGCGCGCCGAGGTGCTGATCATCGGTGGCGGCCCGGCAGGCGCTGCGGCGGCGTACCACGCCGCTCGGGTGGGTTGGGACACCCTGGTAGTCGATATGGCGGACCACGCCACCCAGCCGCGCGATAAGACCTGCGGGGACGGGCTGACCCCACGCGCCGTGGGTGCCCTGGAGGCGATGGGGGCAGGCCACCTGCTGGACGGCCACCCCCGGATCAAAGGCCTGAAGCTGCACGGCTTCGGCGGGTCGATCACCGCGCCCTGGCCGGAGCACGAGAAGTTCCCCGCCCGTGGGTCCGCGATCCCGCGCAGCGACTTCGACGCCGCCCTGCTGCGCCACGCGATCGACGCTGGGGCCCGATTCCAGGGCGGGATGAAGGCCGTGGGTGTATCCGAGGACGGGCGGAGGGTGACCTGCCAGGCCGTCGGTTCGCGGGCTGGGAAGGCTGCGGGAACCAACCGCGAGGTACAGACCACGGAGATCCGCACGGAGTTCCTCGTCCTTGCCGAGGGCGTGCGCTCCACCATCGCCCGGCAGCTGGGCGTGCAGTGGGAACGCGGCATCGTCCACGGCATCGCCGCCCGCAGCTACGTAGAGACCCCGCACGCCGATGAGCCGTGGATCCACTCCCACCTGGAGCTGCGAGACCACGAGGGCACCGCGCAGCCCGGCTACGGCTGGATCTTCCCGCTCGGCACCCCCACGACCGGCGGGCAGGCGGGCAACGGGGCGGATGCCAACCCCACCCCACAGGTGAACCTGGGCTGTGGGGCGCTCACCACCACGCAGCGGCCAGCGAAGGTCAATACCAAGAAGCTGCTCACCCACTACGCCGATCAGGTCCGCGATGAGTGGCAGCTCGGCACCCCACAGCGCATCACCAGCGCTCTGTTGCCGATGGGCGGGGCCGTCACGCGGGTGGCCGGCCGGAACTGGGCCGTCATCGGCGACTCCGCAGCGCTGGTCAACCCGCTGAACGGCGAGGGCATCGACTACGGGCTGGAATCCGCCCGCTTCCTCGTCGAACTGCTGGACGACGCCCGCCGCAACCCCGACGGACTGCGCTACGCCTGGCCCACCCGATTGCGCCAGGAGTACGGCGACGCCTTCGCCCTGGCCCGCCGCCTGGGCATGCTGCTAACCATGCCGGGCCTGCTGGCCGCCATCGGCCCGGTGGGCATGCGCGGGCCTTTGGCGCACACGGTGATGAACTCCGCGGCGCGCCTGATGGGCAACCTCGTCACCCCGCAGGACCGGGACCTCACGGCGAAGCTGTGGCTCGGCGCCGGAAAGCTATCGCGCGGCGTGGATAAGCTCCTCGCCGCAGACTCACGCCCCCTCTTCGGCCGCCACTAGGCCCGGAAAAGCACGAAAGCCCACGGTTTCCCGTGGGCTTTCGGCGTTATTGCCTGGAATAGCGCGGGGCCGCCCCAATCCGAGTGACTGGAACGATGCGCCCTGAGCTACGTCGCTGAGCTAGTCCAGCAGGCTAGGCCAGCGAGCTAGTCCAACGGCTTCGTCCCGCTGTGCAGCGCAACGATACCGCCGGTGAGGTTCTGCCAGCCGACGTTCTCCCAACCATTGGCGCGGATCTCGCGGGCCAGCTCTTCCTGATCCGGCCACGCGCGGATGGACTCCGCGAGGTAGACATAA
>DWUR01000106.1 GCA_019120635.1 Candidatus Corynebacterium intestinavium
AGCGAAGATTAACTTTAAGTTTCTCTCGCGTCCTAATGCCCCGTTCGTCTAGCGGCCTAGGACGCCGCCCTCTCACGGCGGTAACACGGGTTCAAATCCCGTACGGGGTACCAAAGAAAACTCCCGTTCTCTAAGCCATTGAGAACGGGAGTTTTTTGCTGTGACGCGCCTGCCTTTTTAGGCGAGGAACTTCGGCCGCAGCTCCTTGAGCCTGGCCAGCCCGGCGGTGAGCTTGCGGGGACCCATCATCGCCTTGACCTCCGGGTACTTATCGAAGACCTCGTCCGAGCGCACCTCCGGCGCGTTGTGCTTCGGCGCGCGGAGGAAGCGGTTGGGGAGGGTGAGCTTGAGGATCGTGCGCTGCACCTCGAGGAACTGTCGGGCGAAGCTATCCGTGTTATAGGGCAGGCCAAACTCCGCGGCGATTTTCTCCACCTCCTTGCCGATCTGTGCCAGTCGGTTGCTCGGCATATCGGGGTAGAGGTGGTGCTCGATTTGGTAGTTGAGGTTGCCGGAGAGGATCGTCAGCAGTTTGCCGCCCCGGAAGTTCGCCGAGCCCAGCATTTGCCTCAGGTACCACTCCGCCTTGGATTCTTCCTCGAGGGTGCGCTTGGTGAAGGTTTCCGCGTCATCGGGGAAGTGCCCGCAGAAGATCACGGCGTAGGCCCAGAGGTTGCGGGTGAGGTTGGCGATGAGGGCCGCCTGCGCGGCGCTCTTCGCGTGCTTCTTTGCCCGCTCTTTTCTCCGGTTTTTTCCGGACGCCACCGCCCACCGCCTGGCACCGAAAGCAGTCTTGGTGGGCAGCAGATAGCCCACCGCGGCCGCGAGTGCGGGGAAGGCGATGTAATCCTTGGTGATCTGCGAGCCGATCTTGCGCAGGGTGAGCATGAGGGAGGGCTTGGTCTCCTCCCAGCTCTGTCGACCGGTGAAGAGTCGCCCGAGTTCGACGTCGTAGAAGGCCACTGCGTACTCGAACAGGGCGGCGAGGACGACATTGGTTAGCGGCTGGAGGGCGGTGGTGGGTTTCCACTTGCGGTCGCGGGTGACGCGGATGATCCCGTAGCCCACGTCATTGTCCATGCCGATGATGTTTGTGTAGGTGTGGTGGCTGTAGTTGTGGGAATGCTTCCAGCCCTCGGAGGGGCCAGTGTTGTCCCATTCCCAAGTGGCCGAGTGGATTTCCGGGTCGTTCATCCAGTCCCATTGACCGTGCATGACGTTATGGCCGATCTCGAGATTTTCGAGGATCTTCGATAGTCCCATCGTCGCCGCGGCGGGAATTGTCGCCTGGGGGAGGAAAACGGTGGCGAGGCGGGATAGCAGTTCGATGCCGCGCTGGGTTCGGATGAGGCTGCGGATGTAGGCGGCGTCTTTCTCTCCCAGGGTGTCGCGGTGGCGCTTCTCGATCTTGTCGAAGCGCCGACCGATCTCGGCGATGTCTTCTTCGCTGAGGTGGGCATAGGCGGTGATGTCTTTGATCGCCATTTTTCTTCTCCTTGCTGTTGTGCGGGACGGGTGTGCGGTGACTGGCGTGCTGGGCTGTTGGGCTAGGCGTGCTGGGGAGGGACTGGTTCTGGGTGCTAACCCTGGGTGATGCGGACGTCCCCGTCGGGGATGGAGCAGCAGGTGCGAACCCGCTCGCCCTCCCGGTGGGACTGCCCGGTGCGAGCATCGACGACGAGGCCGTCGAGAACCGTGGCCGTGCACGTGTGGCAGATCCCCATGCGGCAACCGTGGGTCAAACCCACCCCGGCCCCTTCGGCTGCCTCGAGGATGCTCGTCGAGGAGTCGCAGGCCACTGGGTCTTGCCGATCCGAAAAATAGATGTTGCCGCCGGCGGCAGAGCCTGTGGAATCCCGGGTGGAAAAGCGTTCGACCCTCGTGCCGGGAAAGTGCTTCTTCATGTCATCCAGCAGTGGGCCGGGGCCGCAGGCGAAGCACTCGCGTTCCGCGATGTCGGGCACGAGGTTTGCCAGCTCGCGGGGGTCGATGCGGCCCCGGCTGGAGGAGTCCCAATGCTGCATTTCGTAGCCGGGCAGCACGGTGTTCAGGGCGCCGAGCTCCGTGGCGAAAGGCTCCGGGGTCAGCGGGCCGCGTTCCGAGTGGATGTGCCGGATGCTGATGCCCTCGCCTGCGTACTCCTGTTTCAGCCAGCGCAGCATGGAGATCACGGGGGTGATGCCGGATCCTGCGGTGAGGAAGAACATCTTGTTCGGCACCGGGTGGCTGAGGTAGAACTCGCCGCCGGGCTGGCTTAAGCGGATGATGTCGCCGACGCGGGCGACGGTGGCGATGTGCGTGCTCACCGCGCCGTCCGGTACCTGCTTGATGCCTAAGGTGACGGAGCTGAGGTTCGGGCGGGGGGCGTTTGTGATGGAGAAGCACCGCCACTGCCACCGGCCGTCGATCTGCACGCCGAGGCCGATGAATTGGCCCGGGCGGAAGCTCAGCGGGGTACCGCGGGAGGGAGTGATCTTCAGGGTGGTGAGTTCCCCGTGCTGGGAGACGGCCTCGACTCGCCCGCGCAGTTCGCGCCCGGCGAGCGGGTCGAAAAGCCCTGCGATGTCCGCTGGAAGCAGGGGAGTGGTCAGTGTTTTCAGGACGCGGTGGACGGCGCCCCGGATCGCCCTGGAGGCTCGGGGTGTTGAGGACTGGGAGGGGTTGTCTCCGCGCGGGGCAGAGGCAGCCATGAGCGCCACGCTCCTTAGGGGGCTAGAAGGGAGACATAGTTTAGTGTAGGAACCTAATATAGCAACCCTATCAGGCCTGCCTGCGCCTCCGCGGCGCGGGGTGAGCAAGCTCACCCTCCCCGTGGCGAGCGGCGTTTTTAGCGGCGAGTGACGGTCCGCAGGTGCGAGTAGACCAGAGCAGTGAGCCCGACGAAGGCGATGATGCCGATCCACTGCGCCGGTCCGGCGAAGCTCTCGCCGACCACGGCCAGGGCGTCGCCGTTGGAGGTCGCCGCGATGATGCCAGCGTTGATGACACCGAAGAGGGACTCGCCGACGATCAGGCCGGTAGCCATGAGGACCCCCATGCGCTTGCTGCGTTGCGGATTGGCCTGCTTGTCAGCCCACTTGTTGTACACGTAGCCCAAGGCTGCGCCGATGGGGATGATCAGCGTGAGAGAGGCCGGCAGATACATGCCCATGCCCACCGCCAGTGGTGGCAGGGAGTAGCAGGAGGCCTTGCTCAGCACCTCGTTGATGATGATCACCACGACGCCGATGGCCGCACCCAGGCCGATGAGTCCCCAGTCCAGGGAGTCGCCGAAGATGCCCTCGGCTACGGAGCTCAGCAGTGCAGCCTGAGGCGCTGCGAGAGCATCGGGGCCGGCGCCCGGAGCGCCAGCGAAGCCGAAGCCCTTGCGCATGAGCTCCATGATCGCCGGGATAATCGCAGAACCGAAGATGACACCGAAGATGAGAGCCACCTGCTGCTTCCATGGGGTGGCGTCGACCAGCTGGCCGGTCTTGAGGTCCTGGAGGTTGTCATTGGAAATCGTCGCGATGCCGAAGACCACCGACGCGGTGAACAGGGTGTAGGCGACGAGTGCGGTGGAGTCGGTCTCCCCGCCCACGACGACCTTGATCAGCAAGGCAGCGGACAGCACGACGATGATGCCGACGCCCGAGATGGGGGAGTTCGAGGAGCCGATGAGTCCGGCCATGTAGCCACAGATCGACGCGACGATGAGACCCACCAGGAGGGTGTAGATAATCGACAGCGCGATGAGGCCAGTCATGTGGTGCGTGATGGTGGTGTCCTTCACGAAGAGCCACAGGAGCAGGCCTACTGGCAGCATCGACGCCAGCGTGACCCCGGTGACGATGGGGAACGGGATGTCCCTCTCGGTGAGGTCCACAGCCTGGCCATCGTGGCGAGCACGAGAGGAGGCGAGAGCCTCCTTGATGCCACGGATGATGGGGCCGATGATCTTCAGGAGGGTCCATACCGCGGCGATGGCCATGGTGCCGGCGCCGATGAAGCGAACTTCGGAGGAGAAGGTGGCCGAGACGATCTCGGAGATGTCACCCTCGGCCGGGATGAGCCCCGACGTGCGCAGTGGCATGAGCACCCCGTAGGAGATGATCAGGCCAACGATCATGGCGGCACCGACGGACATGCCGACGAGGTGACCGACGCCGATGAGGGCCAGCGAGAGCGAGCCACCCATCATCGTGGCCCCAGGGCCGAGGCGGAAGTAGGAGGACACCGAGGATGCTGCCAGCTTCATGGCGGTGATGATGGACATCACCGCAGACGCGATGGAGCCAAGAATGATCAGACGCAGCCCGGTCTTGTTTTCCTCCGCGGAGTCCTGGTTCTGGGTGTCGCCGACCTTGAGTACCTCGGCGGCTGCCACGCCCTCGGGGAAGGGGAGATCTGAGCCTGTGACGAGCGCCCTGCGCAGCGGGATGGAGAAAGTCACGCCGAGGATGCCGCCGATGGCAACCACGGAGGCGGTGGTCCAGTAGGGGAAGCCCTGCCACCAGCCGACCATGATCAGGCCGGGGAGGACGAAGATGATCGCCGAGAGTGTGCCCGCCGCCGAGGCGATGGTCTGCACGATGTTGTTTTCCTGGATCGTGTGATCCTGGAAATTACGCAGAATGGCCATGGAGATCACGGCCGCGGGGATCGAGGTGGCGAACGTCAGACCGACGCGCAGCCCTAGGTAGACGTTGGCTGCCGTGAAGACGAGCGTGATGATGCCGCCGAGGAGGACCGCACGGAAGGTGAACTCTCGGACGGGGGAGCGGCGGGGCGCTGTAGGGCCTGTGCCTACAGCCGCATTGTCGGTGCCTGTTGAGCTGGACATGGGGCGAACTTTCTGGTCAAAACTTCATGTTCTGAGATGATCGTAGACCCCACAAGTCCTAGAGGTGAATCTCGATTTCCTTTGCTGTCTGCCGAAGCGCGTCTCCGAACTTCTCGGCGGGGGAGTCACCCATACGGGCGACGGGGCCGGAGACGGATAGCGCAGCCACCATCGTGCCGGTCGAGTCGAAGATTGGGACGGAGGCGGAAGCCAGGCTGGCGTCGCGTTCTGCAACGGATTCGGAGATCTGGGTTTGACGCACGCGCTCCAGCTCCGCGGCGCTGTACGCGGCGGTGGGGAGCACCGCCTGCTGCAGTGAGGCGGGAGCCCAGGCGACCAGGATGCGGGCAGCGGAGCCAGCGTTGAGCGTCATCCTGGTGTTGCGAGGAACGGTGTCGCGAAGACCCGTGGCAGGTTCCGCGTTGGCCACACAGAGCCGCTCGAAGCCGGAAAGCTGGTACACCTGGACCGATTCCTTGGTCTGCTCCACGAGTTTCGGGAGCAGGTGTTCGGCCGCTTCCTCCAGACGCGGGCTGGTGCGCGGGGCGAGCTCGGCGAGCGCGGGGCCGGCTGTCCACTGGCCGTCGGCCTGACGCTCAATCAGCCGGTGCTTCTCCAGTGCCACGGAGATCCGGTGGGCGGTTGCCCGTGGCAGGCCGGTTTCGTCGCAGACTTCCGAGAGGTTGTGCGGGCGGGCTGCGATGATGGAGAGGATGTAGACCGCGCGGTCGAGAACCTGGATGCCGCTGATCGCCGGGATGTCTGGCTTCTCGGCGCCGGCCGGGTGCGCGTTCCCGGGGTCGACCCCCAACTGGGGTGGCTGCGGTGCCGAGTTGGTGTTTCGCTCAGATGTGTATCCCATGATTTGATACTATACATTCCATCAAGTGGAACTGGCGAACTTTCGGATGACTCCCGCGGTTCGCAAGATTCTGGAAATGAGGAGAGCGTAGTGAACACCACAACTAATACCACCCGCGGCGCAACAGAAAAGCCGCTGACGCTCGCCGAGAAGGTCTGGCGCGACCACCTCGTCGCCAGTGGATCGGACGGCGACCCGGGCCTGCTGTACATCGACCTCCACCTCGTCCACGAGGTCACCTCGCCGCAGGCCTTCGACGGGCTGCGTCAGGCCGGTCGCCCTGTCCGCCGCACAGACCTGACCATCGCAACCGAGGACCACAACGTCCCCACGACCGGCGTCGTCGGTGGAAACCTGCTGGACATCGAGGACCAGACCTCCCGCCTGCAGGTCTCGACCCTGCGCAAGAACGCCGAAGAGTTCGGCATCCGACTGCACTCCATGGGCGACATCGACCAGGGCATCGTCCATACCGTCGGCCCACAGCTCGGCCTGACTCAGCCGGGCATGACGGTGGTGTGCGGTGACTCCCACACATCCACTCACGGTGCCTTCGGCTCCATCGCCATGGGCATCGGCACCTCCGAGGTCGAGCACGTGCTGGCCACCCAGACCCTGCCGCTGAAGCCCTTCAAGACCATGGCCATCGAGGTCAGCGGCGAGCTGCAGCCGGGGGTCTCCGCCAAGGACCTGATCCTCGCCATCATCGCGAAGATCGGCACCGGTGGCGGCCAGGGCCACATCATCGAATACCGCGGCGAGGCCATCGAGAAGCTGTCGATGGAAGCCCGCATGACCATCTGCAACATGTCCATCGAGGCCGGCGCCCGGGCCGGCATGGTTGCTCCAGACCAGACCACCTTCGACTACCTCGAGGGGCGCCCGCACGCCCCGCAGGGCCAGGACTGGGAGGACGCCGTCGAGTACTGGAAGTCCTTGCGCACCGATGAGGGCGCGGAGTTCGACACGGTCGTCCATATCGACGGCTCCAGCCTCACCCCGTTCATCACCTGGGGAACCAATCCGGGCCAGGGCCTGCCGCTGGGCGCGACCGTGCCTGCGCCGGAGGATTTCACCAACGACACCGACCGCGCCGCCGCCGAGAGCGCCCTGGAGTACATGGACCTGACCCCGGGAACCCCGCTGCGGGACATCCCGGTGGACGTGGTCTTCCTGGGCTCCTGCACCAACGCCCGCATCGAGGACCTGCGCGCCGCCGCGGAGGTTCTGGACGGCCGGAAAGTCGCTGACAGCGTCCAGATGCTCGTCGTTCCGTCGTCCACGCGAGTCAAGCAGCAGGCAGAGGAGGAGGGCCTGGACAAGATCTTCCTCGCCGCGGGCGCTGAGTGGCGCACCGCAGGCTGCTCCATGTGCCTGGGCATGAACCCGGACCAGCTGACCCCCGGCCAGCGCTCCGCCTCGACTTCCAACCGCAACTTCGAGGGCCGCCAGGGCAAGGGTGGGCGCACCCACCTGGTCTCCCCGCAGGTCGCAGCGGCCACCGCCGTGCAGGGCACCTTCGCAAGCCCCGCCGACCTCTAAGCGAACACGTCACCCACAAGTTCACCCACGGAACCCACGAAGGAAGCCACACCATGGAAAAGTTCCACACCCACACCGGTGTCGCAGCGCCCCTGATGCGCTCCAACGTCGACACCGACCAGATCATCCCCGCCG
>DWUR01000107.1 GCA_019120635.1 Candidatus Corynebacterium intestinavium
AGGACGACACCCTCCCGATGCTCACCGGTATCCGCATGGAGATCGAGGGCGAAAATGTGGTTCTTGCAGCAACCGACCGCTTCCGTCTGGCTGTTCGTAGTTTCCAGTGGAACCCGGCATCCGCCGACGCCAAGGCCGAGCTGCTGATCCCGGCCCGCACGCTGGCGGACACCGCCCGCACCCTGGATCACAGCCTCAACGACCCGATCGAGATCGCCATCGGGTCGGGGGAGGAGATCGGCGCGGACGGCCTGCTCGGCATCGTCACCGATGCCCGCCGCACCACCACCCGCCTGCTGGACGCGGACTTCCCGAAGTTCCGCCCGCTGCTGCCGGCCCGCCACAATGCGATGGCTTCCGTGGAGATCGCCCCGCTGCTCGACGCGATCCGTCGTGTTTCGCTGGTCGCGGAGCGTAATTCCCAGATCCGGATGAACTTCGAGGAGTCCACGCTCACCCTTTCCGCCGGTGGCTCCGATGTGGGTCAGGCCGAGGAAGTCCTGAACTGCGCCTACCACGGCGAGCCGCTGACCATCGCCTTCAACCCGGCGTACCTCAAGGACGGCCTGAGCGCGATCCACACCGAGCGCGTGGTCTTCGGATTCACCCAGCCCTCCCGCCCCGCGATCCTCATTCCCGCCCCGGCCGAGCTGCCGGAGGCCGAGGAGGACGGCACCTTCCCGGACCCGGAGACCAACTTCAAGTACCTGCTCATGCCGGTGCGCCTGCCGGGCTAAAGCCCGCGCGAACCCTCGGCATAGAGTGGAAACATGTTTGTCCGCAGCCTAGAACTCCACGACTTCCGGTCGTGGCGGGAACTCTCGCTGCCGCTGGACCCGGGTGTCACGGTGTTCTCCGGGCCCAACGGGCACGGCAAGACCAACATCGTCGAGGCCCTGGGCTACCTGGCCCACCTAGGCTCCCACCGGGTCAACACCGATTCCGCGCTGGTGCGGGAAGGCCAACAGATCGCCCGGGTCTCTGCAACGGCGGTGAACCACAACCGGGAGCTCACAGCTCATATCGCCATCCGTGGCTACGGATCCAACCGTGCCCACATCAACCGAACGCAGCTGGCCACCACCAGCGAGCTGCTGGGCATCGTCCGCACCACCCTGTTCTCCCCGGAGGATCTCGCCCTGGTGCGCGGCGAACCGGAGCAGCGCCGCAAGTTTCTCGACGAGATCATGGTCGCTCGCTACCCGCGACTCGCGGCGGTGAAGGCGGATTACGATAAGTCGCTGCGCCAGCGCAATGCTCTGCTGCGCAATAACGCCTACGCCCTACGTATCGCCCCCGAAAACGACGCGGAACGCCTCTCTGCCCTCGCCACCCTGGACGTCTGGGACGCACAGTTGGCTGCGTCGGGCGGGCAGATCATGTCCGCGCGGGTGCAGATCGCCCACGACCTCGCACCACACGTTGCGCAGACCTACGCCCGGCTCGCCCCGGAGTCCCGGCCCGCGCACATGGCGTACACCTCGACCGTGGACGCGGACCTGGCCCAGGTGGGTGTGCTGTTGGGGGATGCGGAGCTCGAACGCGACCCGGCAGCCGAGCTGGCGCTGCTCTCCCCGGAGGTCGCGGAGGCCACGTTGCTGCAGGCCTACGCCCGCAAGCGCACCCAGGAGGTGGACCGCGGAACTACGCTGATCGGCCCGCACCGCGACGACCTCGTGCTCATGCTGGGCACCCAGCCCGCCAAGGGTTTCGCCTCTCACGGGGAATCCTGGTCCTTCGCCCTGGCGCTGCGGCTCGGCGCGTTCTTCATGCAGCGCGAGGATGGCGTGGAACCGGTGGTCATCTTGGATGACGTTTTTGCGGAGTTGGATTCTTCTCGACGTCAACAGCTCGTCGGGCTGCTCACCGAAGCCGAGCAGGTGCTCATCACCGCGGCCGTGGGCGAAGATATTCCCGCTGAGCTGCGGGATATCGCCACGTTCCATGATGTTCGCGCGGTGCATGTCACCGAGGAAGGCCAGCAGCGGCGGATCTCCGTGATCGACGAGACCATCCCCCGCGATAGCGTCCCAGAGCAGACCGAGGCGCAGGCCGAGGAACAGGCTGCCGACGAGGGGGAGCAGCCGTGACGGAGCAGCACCCAGCCGAGCACCAACCACGCGAGGAGCAGTTCCTCGACCCCGTCGCCCAAGCTCTGGAAGCCATCAAAAAAGCCGGCGGCAAGCCCGCGACCGGCAAAAACGCGGATCTGCCCCGCATGGCGCGTAAGAACGGGTGGAACCGGGGCCGCCGGGGCACGCTCGCGGAACCTGCCACAGACTCCGGTAGCACTGGCAGAACAGCGCGAACCAGCTCCGGCGTCCGGCGCATCAAAACCCGCATGGACGGCCGCGCCGACCGTAGCTACCGCGACCCCGGCAGTTTCTCTGCCCTGCTCAGCCGCGAAATCCGGCGCCAGGGCTGGGAGGAAAACGTCGGTGTGCGCCGCCTCATGCAGGACTGGGAGCACCTCGTCGGCCCCACGATCGCCGCACACACCCGGCCGGTGAAATTCGACGAGAAAAACAAGTTCCTCCACGTCCAGAGCGACTCCACACCCTGGGCGACCCAACTCCGCCTCATTCAGGCGACCATCCTGTCGAAAATCGCCCAGGAGTTGGGACCGGACGTCGTCGTCGAACTAAAGATTCACAACCCGGACTACGGGCCGCGACAGACCGGCCGCCTCCGCGTCCAAGGGCGAGGCAAACGCGATGATTACGGCTGAGTGCCACGGCATGACCGGCAGCTCGCCCAGGCTGCCGGAAACTGTATTTTCGCAGGAAAAGCCGGTAGACTGGTGAAGTTAATTAGTGGCACACGAAGGAGTTTTACCCACCGTGGGTGCACCAGAACCGCAGAACACGCCAGCTCCGCACGAGCACAAGCCGGGTGACTACGACGCATCGTCGATCACCATCCTCGAGGGCCTCGAGGCAGTCCGGAAGCGCCCGGGCATGTACATCGGCTCCACGGGAGAGCGTGGCCTCCACCACCTCATCTGGGAGGTCGTGGACAACTCCGTGGACGAGGCCATGGCGGGCTACGCCAAGAAGGTCTCGGTCACGCTGAAGGAGGACGGCTCCGTCGAGGTTTCCGACGACGGCCGTGGCATCCCGGTGGAGATGCACCCTTCCGGCGCCCCGACCGTGCAGGTCGTCATGACGCAGCTGCACGCCGGCGGTAAGTTCGACTCCGATTCCTACGCGGTCTCCGGTGGTCTGCACGGTGTTGGTATTTCCGTGGTCAACGCCCTGTCCACCCGTGTGGAAACCCGCATCGTCCGCGATGGCTACGAGTGGTACCAGGAGTTCGTCAACGCGGTGCCGCAGGAGCTCGTGCAGGGCAAGAAGAAGCGCGGCTCCGGCACCACCCAGCGGTTCTGGCCGGACCCGGAGATCTTCGAGACCGTGGAGTTCAACTTCGACACGGTCGCCAAGCGCCTGCAGGAGATGGCATTCCTGAACAAGGGCCTGACCATCACCCTCACCGACGAGCGCCCGGAGGCCATCGAGGCCGAGGACCCGGAGGAGCAGCTCGAGGACCTCACCGAGCAGGCGGAGGCGCCGAAGTCCGCTGAGGAGCGCAAGGCGGAGGAAGAGGCCAAGAAGAAGAAGGGCCCGCGCACCAAGACGTACCACTACCCGGAGGGTCTGAAGGACTACGTCGCGTTCATCAACCGCAAGAAGCAGCCGATCCACCCGACGATCGTCAGCTTCGAGGCCAAGGGCGAGGACCACGAGGTCGAGGTCGCGCTGCAGTGGAACGACGGCTACCAGCAGTCCGTCCACACCTTCGCGAACACGATCAACACCTTCGAGGGCGGTACCCACGAGGAGGGCTTCCGCGCCGCGATGACCTCCCTGATCAACCGCTACGCGCGTGATCAGAAGCTGCTGAAGGAGAAGGACTCCAACCTCACCGGTGACGACGTCCGTGAGGGCCTGGCCGCTGTCATCTCCGTCCGCGTCGGTGACCCGCAGTTCGAGGGCCAGACGAAGACGAAGCTGGGTAACACCGAGATCCGCGGCTTCGTGCAGCGCGCGATCAACGAGCACCTTTCCGACTGGCTGGATGCCAACCCGGCCGAGGCGAAGGTCATCGTGCAGAAGGCTGTGGCCTCCGCGCACGCGCGCCAGGCGGCTCGTAAGGCGCGTGACCTGGTGCGCCGCAAGTCCGCTTCCGATATGGGCGGGCTGCCAGGCAAGCTGGCCGACTGCCGTTCCAAGGACCCGATCAAGTCCGAGCTCTACGTGGTGGAGGGTGACTCCGCAGGTGGTTCCGCGAAGTCCGGCCGCGACTCGATGTACCAGGCCATCCTGCCGCTGCGCGGCAAGATCCTGAACGTCGAGAAGGCCCGCATGGACCGCGTTCTGAAGAACGCCGAGGTGCAGGCAATCATCACCGCGCTGGGCACCGGCATTCACGATGAGTTCGACATCAACAAGCTGCGCTATCACAAGATCGTGCTGATGGCCGACGCCGACGTGGACGGACAGCACATCGCAACGCTGCTGCTCACGCTGCTTTTCCGCCTGATGCGTCCGCTCGTCGAGGGTGGCTATGTCTACCTCGCCCAGCCGCCGCTGTACAAGCTGAAGTGGAGCAAGGGCGAGCCGGGTTACGCGTTCTCCGACCGGGAGCGCGATGAGCAGCTGAAGAAGGGGCTGGAAGAGGGCCGCAAGATCGACACGGATGATGGCATCCAGCGCTACAAGGGTCTCGGCGAGATGAACCCGAAGGAGCTGTGGGAGACCACGATGGATCCCACCACCCGCACGCTGCGCCAGGTGTCCCTGGAGGACGCGGAGGCTGCTGACGAGCTGTTCAGCATCCTGATGGGTGATGACGTTGTCGCCCGCCGTAGCTTCATCACCCGCAACGCGCGCGACGTCCGTTTCCTGGACGTTTAGCGTTCGGGTTTAAGGCTGGGGGCGGTCGCCGTCGGCGTGGGGGTCGGCGTTGGCGTTGGCCTCCGCGTGGGGCCGGTGTCCGTGAGGGGGCGCGGCGCCGACCGGTAACCCAAGATTAGACCCCTAATTTTGGGTCCAGTGGGGGTGGATCCAAGATTATTGGGCGAAACTTGGGTCTTAGCGCTATCGAAAGCTTTTTTTAAAGCTCTCTGCTAGGCGAGGGGCGCTTCTAAAGAGCTCGTGGCCTCAGCCCAAAGCATTATCTTGATATAGCCAAATGTGGTCGGGGGCACACATATCATGTGACGGGTGAGCGAAAATAACGTAGTTTCCGTCGAGGATGTGCACCGCCAGTGGGTGCACGTGCAGATGGCGGACGGCAGCACCACGGCCGTGCGCATCTTCACTCCACCGCCAGTGGGCGACGAAGGCCCGGTGGACCCGGCGCCGGCTGCGGCCCAGGCAGGTGCCGAGAACGGCACCGCAGCCGAGCCACGCACCGCCGCTGAGAGCGGCCATGATGGGAAGAAACCCCTGGTCATCCTGTGGCCGGGCTTCGGCGTCGGCGCCCGCTATTACGAGCCGATCGCCAAGGAGCTCGCCACCCGCGGCTGGATCGTCGCCATCGGCGAGCTGCACGGCCAGGGCGAATCCACCGCTGCCGCCAGCCGCACCCAGGACTGGGGCTATCACGATCTCGCGAGCTCCGACTTCCCGCGCACCATCCGCGCGGTCAAGCGCCGCTTGGAGCTGGGGGAGAAGCACCCGACCCTCATGCTGACCCACTCGATGGGTGGGCAGATGGCCGCAGTGTTCTTGGCGCGCCCGGAGGCCAAGGAGCTCAACGTCCTGGGTTATATGGGTGTTGGTACCGGCACCCCGTACTACCGGGGCTTCACCGGACGCACCCGCTTCGAACTCAAGCTCGGTTCCCTGCTGATGAGCGCGATCGTGCTGGCCCGCGGCTACCAGCCGGAGGGCCTGTTGGATATCGCGAACTACGGCCGGCAGGCGCGCAACCACATCCTGGAATGGACGAAGCTCGCGCAGCGCAATAGCTTTAAAAACCTGCACGGCCAGGACATGGACTATGTCGCGGGGATGAAGGATACGTATACGAATATCCTGCTCACGCGCTTTTCCAACGACGACGACTGCCCCCTCGACTCCGCGAAGAACCTCGCCCTGCTCTTCCCGCAAGGGTGCGTTGCGGTGGAGGAGTATCCCGCGGAGGTGGAGCAGCTCGGCCACAATCGCTGGGCGCGTCAGCCGCAGGTCGTGGCCGACCGCTTCGAGCGCTGGGCTGCCACGGTTGAGGCCTAACCCTTCAGTACGCCCTCTTTTGGCGGGCGCTGTCCCAGCACTGGGTCCACGCGCCCGGGGCCTGAGGCCTCACCGTTTGTGACGGGGCCCTAGGGCGTGTCTCTTATATGCGTAACCAGACCAGAATCGCCGCAAGCACCACTCCCGCGCGATACGTGACCGCGAGCTTGTCATAACGCGTCGCAAGCCCGCGCCACTGCTTCATCAACCCAAAGGCCC
>DWUR01000108.1 GCA_019120635.1 Candidatus Corynebacterium intestinavium
CCTTGAACAAGGTGGCATAACGCTCGGCCTGTTGCTCGGTCAGGGGGCCAGAACCGAGCGAGCAACAGGAGGCAAGATCAGTGAGTGGAAGGATCTGCGGGAGGGTCATAATAGCCATCCTATATTGACGGGCATCTATATGAAGATTACTTTTAATATCGATGACCATCAATATGTAAAAGGGGTCTTATGACTGTTTCCCATCGCCCGCGTATGTCCTTTTTGGACCACTTCCTGCCTGTGTGGATCCTTCTGGCCATGGCTGTTGGCCTACTCCTGGGCCGGGCGTTCCCCGGCATTAGTGACGCTCTGGGTGCCCTGGAGGTCGGCGGGATATCCCTGCCGATCGCCTTTGGCTTGCTGGTGATGATGTACCCGCCGTTGGCGAAGGTTCGTTACGACAAGACTCGGGAGATCGTCGCCGATAAACGCCTGATGACCGTTTCCCTCGTCCTAAATTGGCTGGTCGGCCCGGCTTTCATGTTTACTCTGGCCTGGATTTTCCTACCAGATCAGCCGGAGTTGCGCACGGGGCTGATCATTGTCGGCCTGGCTCGGTGCATCGCGATGGTGCTCGTCTGGTCGGATCTGTCGTGTGGTGACCGGGAGGCCACGGCCGTGCTGGTGGCCATCAACTCGGTGTTCCAGGTGATTATGTTCAGCGTGCTTGGTTGGTTCTACCTCCAGATCCTGCCGGCCTGGATGGGCCTGGAGACTACCTCGGCCGAGTTTTCCTTCTGGTCCATCGCCACCTCCGTGCTCGTCTTCCTCGGCATCCCGTTGTTGGCCGGAGTGCTCTCTCGACTCATCGGTGAGAAGACCAAGGGCCGTGCCTGGTACGAGGACACCTTCTTGCCCGCGATCTCCCCGTTGGCGTTGCTCGGGCTGCTGTATACCATCGTGCTTCTGTTTTCCCTGCAAGGCGAGCAAATCACCTCCCAACCGTGGACCGTGGCTCGTCTAGCGGTGCCGCTGCTGATCTACTTCGTGGGCATGTTCGCCCTCGCGCTGGCTGTCACGAAGATGTCGGGGATGAACTACGCGCAGTCGGCGTCGGTGTCGTTCACGGCCGCGGGAAATAACTTCGAGCTGGCCATCGCCGTGGCGGTCGGTACCTTCGGGGCGAACTCCGCGCAGGCGCTGGCTGGCACCATCGGGCCGCTGATCGAGGTCCCGGTGCTCGTCGGCCTGGTCTACGTCATGCTGTGGTTGGGGCCGAAACTATTCCCCCAGGATCCGACCCTGCCCGCATCCCCCACATCGTCTTCACAGACTGCTGTATCCGAGAAGGAGAATGCCATCTCATGAGTACCCGTCCGAGAGTTCTGTTTGTCTGCGTAGGCAACGGCGGCAAGTCCCAAATGGCCGCAACCCTGGCCGCTCAGCACGCTGGCGACCGGGTCGAGATCCGGTCTGCCGGCACCAGGCCTGGCCACAAGCTCAACGCCGAATCTGTCGAGGCTATCAGTGAGGTCGGGGCCGACATGTCCGGCGGAACTCCGAAGGGGATCGACCCGCAGCTACTGCGGGAGGTCGACCGCACCGTCATTCTCGGCGAGGACGCCCAGTTGGAGCTACCTGAGGATGCCCACGGAACGTGCGAGCGGTGGGTGATCGACGAGCCGTCCCAGCGGGGCATCGAGGGCATCGAGCGGATGCGCCTGGTTCGCGATGAGATCGACGCTCGGGTACGCAGGCTTCTCGATGAGTTGCTCGAGAATTAACTGACAACCTCATAGTGGTTGAAGTGCGGTGGTTTTTTTAATGACGGCGCCCGCCTCAAGCAGGCGCTGAGCCCAGCTTAGAATCCGGTGCAGACACGCCCCGGGCACAGTATGAGCCATTGCAAGTCGTGGGGACGTTGAGCCCCTTTGAGGGCTAAAGCGTAGCGATAGACCTGGAAAAGAAGCACAGAAAAACCCTCAGCCCGCTGTGGGGCTGAGGGCGGGAAGAACTCGAGTCGCACAGACCCGCAGGCCTGCGCTCAGAGAGCCTCGAATCCTTAAGGCAGGGACTCGACGAACTCCGGCAGCCAGTCAGTGATGATCCGGCCAGTGAGGAACGGGGTCTCCTCAGAGACGTACTTACGGGCCTCGGTGTAACGCATCGTGCGCATCAGGTCCACGACCTCCGCGACGTCCGGCGCCTCAAAGGCGAGCATCCACTCGTAATCGCCCAGACCGAAGGACGGAATCGTGTTCGCGCGGACGCGGTTGTACTTGCGGGCCTCCACACCGTGGTCGACCAGCATCTTGCGGCGCGGGGCGTCGTCCATGAGGTACCACTCCGGGGTGCGGACGAAGGGGTAGAGGCAGATCCACTCCTTCGGCTCCGGATCCACCATGAAGTCTGGGACGTGAGACTTGTTGAACTCCGCCGGGCGGTGGAGTGCCGCGTTCGTGCGATAAGGGACAGCCGCCTTACCGAGCAGCGTCTCGCGGCGGAAGGCGCGGTAGAAGGCCTGCAGATCCTCCAGCTTCTCGCCGTGGATCCAGAACATGATGTCCGCCTCCGGGCGCATGCCGGTGAGGTCGTACACGCCACGAACGGTCACGCTGGAATCCTTGTACGAATCCAGGAACTTCTGGAAGTCCTCAGCAACCGCCGCGCGATCCTCGCCGAGCACGCCGGCCTTGATCTCAAACGCCGACCACATGGCGTACTGGATCGTGTTGTTCAGCTTCTCGAAATCGATCTTCTTCGACATATCCGAGGCTGCCACCTTTCTCATCGTCACTTAATCCGCAGGTCATTCTACCTGCACGAAGTGCCGAGAACCACGACGGCAGCCTGTGCAACAGCTGGGGAACAACTGCCGTCAGGCTGCCACTGTGGCTCATCACGCGCGCCGGGGTGACCCCGGCCACAGAATCAGCGCTTAGGCGTTCACCTGCTTGGCCTGAGCCTGAACCGTGTTGATGCGCGCACCCAGGCGCACCATCAGCAGCACCAGTGATACGGCCAGCAGGATGTGGCCGATACCCGCCATGCCGGAGATCCCGGCGTCCATGCCCTTGCTCAGCTCCGGGGTCTGCTCCAGTGGGCTACCAGCCATGACCTGCAGCCACCCGCGGACCGTCATCATCACCAGGGTGATCACCAGGCCGATGTTGTAGAGGTAGAAGAACCACGTGAACTGCTTCGATCCAGCCAGGGTGTAGAGCTTATCCAGGGCCAGCACCACCAGCGGGACGATGAAGCCCAGCACCAGCAGGTGCGTGTGCAGCGTGCTCAGCTGCGTGGCGTTATCGACCGGGAACTCCTTGAACTTGGTGACCTCCCGGTAGAACACGCCGCTGAGCATGCCGATCACGAGGTAAATGAAAGCGGTGGTAAACAGGGTCTTCTGCGCGTTCTTCATTGCGCTCATCCTTTTCTTTTCTGGTTTCTTGTTCTTCTTGTGGTGTCGTTTTTTAGTTTTGGACGTCGCCCCGGCTGGACTTGGAGACCATGAAGGCCGCCAGGAAGCCGATGACCAAGGCCACGATCGCGGAGACCAAGGCCCAGCGTGTGCCGCTGGCAAAGGCCGCAACCACGGGATCCAGCACCTGCCCCGGTACGCCCTGGCCACGCATGGCGGGGATCGCGGAGCCTGCTGAGGAGCGGGCGGCATCCGCCAGCTGGGCAGTGGTGCCGGTCAGGTCCCTGGAGTTGAACGCCATCCCGGCGGAGAGCATCGCGCCCGCCATCGCCGCGCCCAGCGCCGAGCCGAGCTGGCGGACTGTGGACTGGGTGGCCGAGCCCTGGCCGGACTGCTCCACGGGAACGTCCTTCAGCACCAGGCTCGTGAGCTGGGCCGATGCCAGGCCCAGGCCCACCCCGTAGATCACGAGGGCTACCACGATCAGCCACAGCGGGCGGTCCGGCGCCTGCTCCGCGGTCAGCTGCAGAACGCCGAAGACCTCCAGGCCCAGGCCCAGCAGCACGGTGCCGCTCGCGCCGATCCACGCCGCGAGGTGCCTGGCCAGCGCCCCGCTGAGGAATGCGCCTGCCGCCATCGCCGCGAGCACCAGGCCCGTGGCGATCGTGGACAGCCCCAGCGCGTTAATCAGGTACAGCGGGAGCACGAAGACTAGGGCGAACTCGCCCACAGCCACCATCAGCGCGGTGATGTTGCCCCACGTGAAGGTCGGTACCTGGAACAGGCCCACGTCCAGCAGAACCGCGTCCTGCGCCTTGCGGCGGTGATTCTCCAGAACCACGAAGGCAGCCACCGCCACCGCGCCGATGATCCCGGCCAGCCCCGGCCACGGCCACCAGCCCATCTTCGG
>DWUR01000109.1 GCA_019120635.1 Candidatus Corynebacterium intestinavium
CACGATGGCGGCCAGCGCCACCAGGCCAATGAGTACCCAGATGAAAACGTTCATAATCCCTAGTCTTTCAGATTTGGCCCGAACACACCGAGAACCATCGCATCGGCGAGGACCACATCGCCGGTCACGAGGTCTGGAACCAGCTGGGCCATCTTCGCCCAGCCCTCATAGGCCTGCGGCAGCTTGCCCAGGGTCGGCAGGTGGCCGTGCGCGTGCATGCGCGTGGCCAGCGCGAAGACCATGGAGATCACCGGCGCCAGTGCCCAGCGGTTCTGTGGATCATCGGTATCCACCCCGTCGAGGCGCTCGAAACGCACCCGCGCGGACAGGTACAGCTGGCGGTTCGCGGACTTGATCCGGCGCAGGACCGCAACCGCCGTCGTCATCAACGTCGGGTCCCCGAGAAGCTCGGAGAGCGCCACACGGTGGGTGAAGGTATCGAACACGGCGATGAGTCGGCTGTTCTCGTCCGAAATCGCTCCCGGGACCAAACCGGCGTCGCCGAAGAACATGGCGAGCACCGCCTTCTGCTGATCCTCGTTCATGTGCGCGATCTGGACGGTGGTGGCGTCGATGCAGGAGTTCTCCAGGGAGCGGTCGTGCCCCATTTCCAGGGTCTTGACGGCCCCCTCGCCCGCGGTGGCTGCCAGCTGCTTCTTCAGCGCCTTGATGCTCGACAGCTGCTCGGCGTCATCCTCATCCAGTCGCGCGATCGCGCCCAAGATATCCAGGGCGTGGATCCACGGGGTGCCGATCTCGTCCCGCTTCTGCTCTGCGGGGCTCATCAGCTCCTCCTGGGTGACGTCAAAGGAGGAATGCACCAGACCGGAGGCGATGAACTGCGCCGGCCGATCCGCGGTGGCGACCAGCGAGCGACCCATCGCG
The DNA here is from genome assembly GCA_019120635.1 of Candidatus Corynebacterium intestinavium. Taxonomy (GTDB): domain Bacteria; phylum Actinomycetota; class Actinomycetes; order Mycobacteriales; family Mycobacteriaceae; genus Corynebacterium; species Corynebacterium intestinavium. The sequence continues at coordinate 886 of DWUR01000109.1, forward strand.
TGCACCGAGGCGCGCGCATCGTGGGTCAGCGCCTCGCGCACCCGCTGGGAGAGCGCAGGCGGCACCTGGGCGCGCTTCTGCAGCCAACCGGCCTGCACGTCCCACAGGGTCGGCAGGATTTCTGGGTCGGACGGGGCCTGCTCGGCCTCCCCGACGAGGAAGGCGGACAGGTGGGACCACGGGGTGTCCTCCCCTCGCCCGAAGTAGCCTTCGGCCTCGACGGTTTGCGCGCGCTCGCCCGGCCCGGAGGGCGGGCGGAGGAAGGAGAAACGATCCGGGGCGAACAGCTGAACGGCGAGCGGTCCGGCGTCCTGCAGCTCGGCGGGAAGCTCGACGGGCTCACCTGTCGCGCCGATGGTGACGGTTCGGGCGGGCTGCCACGGTGCCGTGACGGGCCAGACCCACGCGCTCCAGCAGCCGAGATCGGGGGCGTCGGCATCCGCGCCCGTGTCGAAGACGAGCGAACCGTCAGCATAGGACACATTCCAGGTCGGGGCGGGAACGATGTTCGCCAGTCGGACGGAGACGCGGCGGCGGGCCACCGAGTCGATGAACTCCAGCTCGAAGCTGCCCTGCGACAGCACGGCGAGGGAGGACGCTGCGGCGGAAAGCTCCGCGGACCAGGTGATGTTGTCCTCGGTCTCCAGCTTCAGCGTGCGCACCGGAGCGCCGTGGCGGTCGCGGATGACGAGGCTAGGACGCTCGAGCGGCTGGTCCAGGGGGCTGCCGGGGCGGACGCGGAACTTGGTGTCCTGGTCCAGCCAGGAGGAGCTGGTGCGCACGGCTTCCGTGCGCCACATCGGCTCCTCGCCACGCAGCGTGAGCTGGTAGCGCAGCCGTGGTGGGTGCACGACGACCGGCAGCGCGTCGCCGGCATCGGTTTCCACCACCGTGGTGACGTACTTCTGATCAGGCCCGACGGTGGCCTTCACCCGGCGGGAGAAGGGCTTATCACCGGCGAGCAGCTTCACCGTGGTTGGGCTGAGACCTCCGGCTTGCGGCAGCCGGGTCAGTGCGGAGGGGCCATCGATCTCGACCTCCGTGCTGAGCCCCTCAACCAGGGCGTACTCGTGCCGGAAGGACTCGTTGCGTGGCCCACGCAGGCGCACCAGGTACTCGCCCGCCCATGGGCTGTCATAAGCCTCCGGGTCGAAGACCTCGAAGGACCCGCCCTCCGGCGGAACCTCCAGGGGTTCCTCATCGGCGACCGTGTCGCCGTACTCGCCCGGGCCCGCGTAGGCACCGATCGTCAAGAACCAAGTCTCGACCGCTCCCGACTGGGTCGGCGGGAACTCCACGAGCAGGGACTCGGAGAGAATCGGGCGACCAGACTGGGTGCGCAGCCCCGGGACGGGCTGACCCGGCTCGACAAACCGCACGCGCTGCCGCGGGTCGACGGCGCGCACGCTCCCGATCGACGGGCGGCGCTCCCCCGGGCGCTCGAGATGCAGCGAGAGGGCCGCCGAGAGATCCAGCAGGCGAATGGCCCAGCCCTCCCAGGCCTTAACCTCGTGCTCCTCGAGTACCGGGATCTCCTGATCGCTCACCGGGTCCACCGCGCGGGCGTCGGAGGGGCAGACCACCCACACCGCGGCGTGGTGCAAGGTGGCCATCTCCGTCAGGTCGCCGCCGCGCTCGGTGAAGATCAGGCTGGGATCATCCGTGCTGACCATGGAGACCTGCCATTGCTCTCGGGAGGCAACATTGCGCACCCAAATCTCACGCAGGGGCCGGCGCACCGGAATGTCGAAAATCTCGCTGGTCTTCGCGCCCGGGCGGTCCGCCTTGCTGGTGATGAATGCGGACGGGCTGCCGTCGAAGTCAAGGCGCCAACGCACCTCATCGGGGTTGGTGAAGTGGCTATCTGCCAGCTCCTGCTCCGGCAGGCGCAGCAGCACCCTGCGGCGCAGCACATCGAGGCGCAGGCGCGGCCGATCCTCCGCGTGGGCCACGCCCACCGTGTAGCGGCGATCCACGGTGCCGATGGGGCGCTCCCGCAGCTCCGCCGCGATCTCCTCGGCGACCAGCGGGAAGACGGAGTTCTTCTGCAGCGCGCGGTGCCACTGCCCTTCCTCGGCCCCCTGATGCACCACCCGGACGACCGGCTCAATCAGCTTTTGGGCCAGCTCCGGGGAGGTCGCGCACAGCGGCCCGAGTTGCAGGCGCTGTGTGGCCAGCTCTGCGACGACCGCGGCCGCTTCCTCGCTGAGGTCCTCGGCAGCCTCTCCCGACATGCGACGAGTGTCGATGAGCTCGATGAGCTCCGGCGTCCAGTCGCTGGCGATGCCCACGTGCCCGAAGAGCCGCCCCATCTCACCGTCCGGACCGCCGGCGAGGTCGTCCATCGGGTCCAGCCCAGCCGCGTGCAGAATCTCCGCGAAGTGGCCTTCGATGAGTGCCACCCGGCCCTCGGTGGCCTCCAGGCCGAGCCCGGCCCAAAACTCGGCGGCAACCTGGGGAACCTCGTTGAGCTTCGCGGCGCGCGAGATCAGCACCGCGGCGGTCAGCGCCGGGCAGGTCTGCAGCAGTGCGGCATCGTCCGCGCCCGCGGTGATCTGGCGGCCTAGGAAGGTGCCATAGAAGCGGGTGAGTCGCTCGAGCTCATCACCATTGATGTCCAGCTCCACAAAAAGCTGGACATCCTTGAGCTTCGTCGCGAGTTCCGCCTCGGCGCTGGAGGCCCAGGCAAGGAGCGTGTCATTTAGGTCTGCAATCGGGCTGGTAGTCACGTCCGCCAATCCTAGCCTCTGCCCCCACCGCGATTCCGCGCGCCCCAGCCCGCTCCCCCTGTGTGCGGGATGGCCTGGGCTAACCGGTTTCCAATGGCTTCATGCGCTGCGAAATAACGCGCGTCACGCCGTCCCCGCGCATGGTCACGCCGTAGAGAACATTGGCCACATCCATCGTCGGTTTCTGGTGCGTGATCACGATCAGCTGGGAGTCCTTCCGCAGCTCCTCGAACAGCGCGATCAGGCGGCGCAGGTTGACGTCGTCCAGTGCGGCCTCGACCTCGTCCATGACGTAGAAGGGGCTGGGGCGCGCACGGAAGATGGCGACGAGCAGGGCCAGCGCGGTCAGCGACTTCTCACCGCCGGAGAGCAGGCTAAGCCGCTTGACCTTCTTGCCCGGCGGGCGTGCCTCGACCTCGATGCCGGTGGTGAGCATGTCCTCCGGGTCAGTGAGCACCAGTCGGCCGGCCCCACCCGGGAAGAGGGTCTCGAAGACCTTGGGGAACTGCTCCTCCACGTCGTGCCAAGCGTCCACGAAGAGGGTGAGGATGGTGTTGTCCACATCCTTAATGACCCCGTTGAGGTCCTCGCGGGCTCGCTGTACGTCGTCGAGCTGGCTGGCGAGGAAGGAATAGCGCTCCTCAAGCGCCTTGTACTCCTCCAGAGCCAAGGGGTTGACCTTGCCGAGAGAGTTCAGGTCCTTTTCCGCCTGCTTGAGCTCCTTACGGGCTGTGGCCTGGTCGAAATCCTCCGGGAGTTCGACAGCCAGCAGCTGCTCGGGAGTCATGGTGAGCTGCTCCATCGCGGATTCTGCGGCCTGCTCGAGCTTGAGCTGTGCCTGGTTGCGCTTCAGCTCCGCCTCATGGGCCCGCTGGGTGACCGCCCCGAGCTGGCTGTTGTACTTATTGACCTCAGCCTTTTGCTGGCGCATCCGTTCCTGCCACTGGCGATGCGCCTGCTCGGTCAGGGTGCGGGACTCCTGTGCCCGATGAAGCGCATCGTCGATGCGCTGGCCGACGCGTTCGGCCTGTTCCTGCACGATGAGCGCGGCCTGGCGCTTGGCCTCGCGACGGGCCCTCGCGATCTCGTGCTGCTTGCGGGAGGCCTCCTCCTGGCGGGCCTGGCGCCGCAGGTTTTCCGCCTTGCCGCGGGTGGCGGCGGCGCGCTCCTCTGCCGTGCGCAGTTGCAGGCGCGCATCCATCTCCATGGCCTTTGCCTGGGTGAGCTCTTGAGCCGTGCGGTCGCGCTGCGCGGTGGAGGGTTCCTCCTGCTCCTCAGGCTCCTGCACGCGCGAGAGGCGATCCCGCACGTCGGCGAGTTCCTCATCAGCTTGCCGGGCCCGCTCCTCGGCCTGGTTGCGTTGGACGGTGGCGCGCTCGAGGCTACGGCGCGCGGATTCCTCCGCGTTCTCCGCCGCCTTGAAGCGGTGCTGGGCCGCCTGGACGCGTGCCCGTTGTTCCTGGACGGCGGCCTTCGCGCTGCTCGCTGCGGCGCGGCGCTCCGCAGTGGTTTCCAGCGCGGCGTCGAGGCTCGCCTTCAGGTCTGCGAGCTGCTCCTTCTTTTCGGCGACGTCCGCGGTGGCCTGGTCAATCTTCGCAGCAAGCTCCACCGCTGGGGTGGCTCCCCCGCGGCCGGCCGCGAACCAACCGGGGCCGAAGAGGCTGCCGGCCTTGGTCACTGCCCGCAGCCTGGTGTCGGCGGCCACGACGCGGCGAGCCTCAGCGGCGTCTGCCACGGCGACGACGTCGACGAGCATCGCATTCAGCGGAGCGGCTACCTCCGGGCTGGGCTCGATGACGTCCAGCAGCCACTGCCCCGCGGGCAGGGTCGCGTCCAAGCGCCAGCCGGCCTTGCTTTCGGCCTCGGCGCCGGATTCGATGACGAGGGCGCGGCCCTCGTCGCTGCCCTCGAGCGCACTGAGGACGGCGTCGTCTGATGCTGTCACGACCCCGGTGGGCGCGATGGCGCCCAGCACGGCGGCGACGGCGGCGGACCAGTCGCCGGTGACCGTGAGGTTCTCCGCCAGGGTGCTCACCGCATGCCCCTGCTCCTCGGCGGCGGTAGTCGCGCGGGCAGCACCGTCGGTGGGGCGCAGCCGCTCCTGCCAGCCGGTGATGGTGGCCTCCAAGCCAGCGATCTCGCGCTCCAGCGCGCGTTCCTGGTTGCGCAGCTCCTCCGCGCGCTGCTCGACGGTCTGCACCTCGCGGGCAAGCTGCTCTGCAGTGGCTTGCAGTTCCTCGCCCCCACCCTCGATATCCGCGAGCGCGTCGGCAGCTTCCGCGAGTTCCTCGCTGAGGTTGTCCAGCTCCTCGGTGTGCTCGCCAACGGCCTCTTCGCTGCGCTCTACCTCGGCCTGTGCGTTAGTCAACCGCTCGCTGGCTGCCTCCTGGCGGGAGAGCAGCCTTACCACGCCCTCACGCCGGTCCGCGATGGCCCGGACCTGGGCGAGGTGTTCGTTCTCCGCCTGCCGGGCGGCGTCCTGAGCCTCGGCGACGGTCTCCCGGATGCCCTCGAGCTTTTCCTGGGCGATCTCGACGGCCTCGTCGAGTTCCTCCTGCTCGGCATCGGCCCGCTCGGCGCGCTCCAGCAAGTGAGCAGGGTCGGGCCCCAGCCAGGCGGTCTCCTCGCTGGCTTGTGCGCGATCGGCCGCGATGCGCAGGGAGGCGGAGTTCTTCTCCGCGACCGCCGAAAGCCGGTACCAGAGGGTGCGGGCGGATTCCGCGTCCTCCAACGCGGTGCGCAGCTCTTCTTCCACCTCCGCGAGCTCACCAGAGTGCTCCTCGAGCTGCTCGGTGAGGTATTCGCGCTCCTCGATGAGCCGCTCGGCCTCGGCATTGGCCTCATGGAGGTTCTCCGACAAGGTGCGGACGTGGTGGGCGGCCAGCACCGTGCGACGGTCCCGGATGGTGGCCTGCACGGTGGACGCACGCTGCGCGGCGTCGGCCTGCCGGGCCAGCGGCCCCAGCTGGCGGTGCAGCTCATCGGTGAGGTCCTGGAGGCGGTCCAGGTTGGCCTGCATGCCGACCAACTTGCGCTGCGCCTTCTCCTTGCGACGCCGGTGCTTCAGCACGCCAGCAGCCTCCTCGATGAAGGCGCGGCGTTCCTCGGGCTTGGACTCCAGGATTTGGGAGAGCCTTCCCTGACCGACGATGACGTGCATCTCGCGCCCAATACCCGAGTCGCTCAGCAGCTCCTGGATATCCATGAGCCGGGCCTTGGCGCCGTTGATCTCGTATTCGCTGGCCCCGTCGCGGAACATGCGGCGGGTGACCGCGACCTCGGAGTACTCGATCGGCAGCTTGCCGTCGGAGTTATCGATGACGAGGGTAACCTCCGCGCGCCCCAGCGGTTTGCGGTCACCGGCACCGGCGAAGATGACGTCCTCCATCTTGCCGCCGCGCAGGGTCTTCACCCCCTGCTCCCCCATCACCCATGCAAGGGCATCGACCACATTGGACTTCCCCGAGCCGTTGGGGCCGACGACCGCGCAGATCCCCGGCTCGAGTTTCAGGGTCGTTGAAGACGCAAAGGACTTGAATCCTTTGAGGGTCAACGACTTTAAGTGCATGCCGTTATCTTAACGGTGTGCGCGGACAAGCTCTAAGCGCGGGCTTCCCACGCACTAGCGGCGCTCGAAGCCCTCTGCGCCCTTGGGCTCGCCCCACAGCTCCACGACGGTGGTGACCTGACCCGGGCGTTGCGGGTTCGTCAACGCACCGGGCTGGAGCCGGTCGAGCAATTCTTCGGCCAAGTGTCGCGCCCCCTCCGCGACAACGAGCACCCGACCGTCCGGATAGTTCGTGGCCGAGCCGGTCAGCCCCAAAGCCTTAGCCTGGCCAGCGACCCACCAGCGAAAGCCCACGCCCTGAACGCGGCCGTGGCACCAGGCGGTGAGGCGGACCTGTGGTTGCTCAGTCACTTCCGTTTCTCCTTAGCTCGCCGTATTCCGGGCGCAGTCTTTAGGTGAACTCACGCAGGGAGCGGCGCTCGAGCCAACCGCGGCGGGTCGCCGAGTCGGAACCGTCCCAGACCTCGACGTTCTTCGCCTCCGGCAGCATATCCCGGTGGAAGACCGGATCCAGCCCCTTCTTGCGCTGATCATTGAAGTTCTTCAGCAGCTTGAAGGCGATCCCGCCCAGCGGGACGATCGCGATGATATTGATGATTGCCATGGTGCCGGCCATCGTGTCTCCCAGTGCCCACACCAGCGGCAGGGAGCCGAAGGCGCCGAAGAAGACGAAAGCGATCACACCAAGCCGGAAGACCGTCATAACCTTCTTCGACTCGGAGAGGTACTCGATATTGGCCTGGGCGAGGTAGACGTTGCCGATGACCGAGGAGAAGGCCAGGAAGAAGAGGATGATGGTAATGAAGTGCGCGCCCCACGAGCCAATCGTGTCGGCCAGCGCGGTCTGGGTCAAGGACACGCCCTGAATGTCCTCGCGTCCGTAGGTCACCGCAGGACCCAGCAGCACCACAAAAGCGGTGATGCTACACACGACCAGGGTGTCGAAATATACGCCGAGGGTCTGGACGAGGCCCTGCTTAACCGGGTGGGAGACGGTCGCGGTCGCGGCGGCATTCGGCGCGGAACCCTGACCTGCCTCGTTGGAGAACAAGCCGCGGCGCAGGCCGATTCCGAAGGCGGCACCGACGCCTGCACCGGCGATCTGCTTCAGCCCCAGTGCATGCCCGACGATGAGACCAATCATGCCCGGCACCTCGCTGAGGTTCATCAGCACAACGATCAACCCTACGATGATGTACGCCACGGCCATCAGTGGCACGACGATCTGGGTCACGCTGGCGATGCGGGTCACACCACCGAAGATGACGAGCGCGGTCAGGGAGGCGACTGCAATCGCAACGATGAGCTTGAGGGTCGTGGAGTCGCTGTTGAGAGACCCGCCTACCGCGTCGACGATGGAGTTCGTCTGAATCGCGTTGTAGACGAAGCCGTAGGTGAAGGAAATCGCTACAGCGAAGATGACGGCGAGCGGCTTCCAGCCGAGGCCGCGGGTCATGTAGAAGGCCGGGCCACCGTGGTAGTGACCGTTGACGTCGCGGGACTTCCACAGCTGAGCCAGCGTGGACTCAACGAAAGCGGTAGCGCCACCGACGATGGCGATCATCCACATCCAGAAGACCGCACCCGGCCCACCAATGGAGATCGCCAGCGCCACGCCGGCGATGTTGCCGGTTCCCACGCGGGAGGCGGCGGAGATCGTGAAGGCCTTGAACGCCGAGATGCCGACGCGCTCGCCATCCTCGATCTCGTTGCCCTGCTCGTCGCGGGCGGCCGGTGGCTTCTCCGCGACAGCCTTCAGCATCGCGGGCAGCAAGCGAATCTGAACGAAGAGACTTCGCAAGCCGAAGTAGATGCCCGCGGCAATCAACAGCCACGGGATGATGTTCCAGATGACACCGTTGATTGAGCCATCAACGAGCTCAGTAAGTTTTTCCATAGAGGCATTGTAGAACTCCACTACCCATTCTTGGAATAGCCTGCCCGTAACCCAGCCCCGTTCTGAACGCTAGCTGGGTTGGCACTGCGGGCAGAAGTGGGAGGACCGGTTCGTCCACTGCACCCGGACGATCGGCTCCCCGCAACGGGGGCACGGCTCCCCGGCCCTGCCGTAGGCATTGAGCGAGCGGGCGAAATAGCCGCTCGCACCGTTGACGTTGACATAGAGCGAATCAAAGCTGGTCCCGCCCTGGGCGAGCGCCCGACGCATCACCGCCTCGGCCTGCTCCAGCACGGCCACGGCGTCGCGCTGGCGCATGCCCCGGGTACGGCGCCCAGGGGCAACACCTGCCGCCCATAGCGCCTCGTCGGCGTAGATATTGCCGATCCCCGAGACCAGCGTTTGGTCCAGGAGCGCGCGCTTCACGCCGGTCTTCTTCGCCCGGAGGCGCCGGGCCACTGCCACCGGGTCGAAGACCTCCTCGAAGGGATCGGGGGCAATGTGCGCAACCGGAACCGGCACCCCCGCGAAGCCCCCGTGCGGATCGGCCACCATCTGCGTGACCTGCCACTGGCCGAAGGTGCGCTGGTCCACGAAGCTCAGCACCAGTTCCCGCTCCCCCGCAGCGACCCGCGCGGAAATCCGGACGTGCGTGGTGGGCAGAGCCGTATCGGCAGCTTCATGAATCAGCATCTGCCCGCTCATCCCGAGGTGGACAAACAGCGCGTGGCCACTATCCAGCACGAGCCACATGTACTTGCCCCGGCGCTCGATGGACTGGATGCGGGCACCGTCCAGATGCGCGACGAGTTCCGCTGCCCCGCCGGGCTGGGCGCGAACGGCGCGGGGGTGGCGGACGTCGACGTCGTGGATGATCCCGCCGCGGAGGTGTTCTTCCAGCCCGCGGCGGACGACCTCCACCTCAGGCAGTTCAGGCACGCTTGCTGAGTTCCTCCACCATGGCGCGGGCCGCCTGGTGCTCCGCTTCCTTCTTCGTGCGCCCCTGGCCGCGGGTGTGCTCCTTGCCATCCAGCAGGAGCGTCGCGAAGAAGGCCTTGTCGTGCTCCGGGCCGGAGGAGGTGACCTTGTACTCCGGCATCGGCAGGTCGTGTTCGCGCAGGCGCTCCTGCACGGTGGTCTTCCAGTCCATGGTCAGCCCCACGGTCGGGGCCTTATCGATCATGGACTTGAACAGCCGCAACACGGTCGCCTTCGCAACCGCGAAGCCGTGCTCCAGGTAGACCGCGCCGAGGATTGCCTCGACGGTGTCCGCGAGGATCGAGTCCTTGTCCTGGCCGTCGGTCTTCATCTCGCCGCGGCCGAGCAGGATGTACTCCCCCAGCCCGAGGCTGCGGGCCAGTCCCGCGAGCGCGTACATGTTCACCACGCCCGCGCGCATCTTGGAGATATCGGACTCGCTGCGCTCCGGGAACTGCGTGTACAGCTGCTCGGCAACCGAGAGCCCGAGCACGGCGTCGCCGAGGAACTCGAGGCGCTCGTTATTCGGCACATTGTCGTTCTCGTGTGCGAAGGAACGGTGCGTCAGTGCCAGCCGCAACATCTCATCAGAAAGCTCGATACCCCAGGCCTGCAGCAATGGGGCGTGGTCGTGCTTGGAGTATGCGGCGCGAAGTGCTGCCTCGCCGGTAAGCCTACGCTTGCGAGCCATCGTCACCTCCGGCCAGCTGGGATTTAATGGCGGACAGGCCGGCCCAGCGCGGGTCGACCTTCTCCTCTTCGGCTTCTTCCTCGGAAATGCCGTCCGGCTCTGGGACGTTGGTCTCGCACTCGAGGCCGTAATCAGCGCAGACGGGATTGAACGGGGCGTTGAGACCGGCCTCGTTGAGCACCGTCTGCGTCAGGTCGATGCGGTCGTCCTCGACCAGAGGCGGCAGCTCGTCGCCCTCCTCGTCGGAGTCCTCGTCCTCGGTCGTGATGAAGTCAGCAGACGTGCCGAAGACCTGGTCGACCTTGATGCTGAGGTCCGTCGTGAAGCGGCGGAGGCAGCGACCGCACTCGACGCTGGCCTGCCCGCTGACCGTCCCCTGGGCCATGATGGCCTCGCCGAGGTTGGTGAGGATCAGGTCGATATCAACGCTGGTACCGGGGGCGATTCCGAACATTTCCCCGCCGAGGTTGTGCGGGGTCTCGCCGGTGGTGTGAACGTGCTCGGGGCCACCTTGCTGGCCGAGGATGTCCTGAACATCGAGGATGAAGGGGTTGCTCATACCCCTTTTGTACCCGCTTGAGGCTCCCCGCCGCCATTTGGGACGACACCCTGTTCACTTCGTCCCGAGCGTTGAGCCCGGGGTTTAGCCCTCGTAGCTGTGGTCCCCGTAGTTGGAGTCGCTGCGCAGTCCGGAGACGCCGGCCCCCTTGCGCAGTGCGGCGCGGTCGCGGCCCACGCTGCGCAGGGTCGCGGAGAGGGACTCCTCGAACTCCGCGAGAGTCGAGTCGACGTAGCGGTCGCACTCGTTGCGCAGGCGGTCGGAGTCCGCGTGGGCGGACTGCACGATGCGTTGAGACTCGGCCTCCGCATTGCGGACAACCTCGGATTCGGACACGAGGCGCTGCTGCTCGGCAATGCCTTCGTCCACGGAGCGCTGGTAGGAATCGTTGCCGGCCTTGATGAGGCGGTCGGATTCCGCGGCGGCGCGGGAGATGACGTGGTCGTATTCGTTGCGAGCTTCGGTGACCAGGCGGTCAGCCTCGTCCTCGGCCTGGGCGACCGTGGTGGTGGCGCGCTCTTCAGCATCGCGCACCATCGCCTCCGCACGGGCGTGAGCCTCCTCAAGGATCCGATCGCGCTCCGCCTCGGCATCGGCGACCATGCCGTCGGCGCGATCCTCAGCATCGTGCAGAATCTTGTCGCGGTGGTCGAGGACGTCCTGGGCGTCGTCCATCTCGATGGGAATGGCGTTACGAATCTCGTCGAGGATGTCGAGCACCTCGCGGCGCGGCACCATGCAATTGGATGTCATGGGCACGCTATAAGCCTGCTCCACCATGTGCTGGAGATCGTCCATGCCTTGGAAGGTTTTGTACATGTCCCCCACTATTCCATGTTCCAGGGCATCACTCGCGGAGAAACACACCGGTCACAGGAATTAACAATTTTTTCTTCCGCTGGAGCCGGTGGTCACGGAGCTTTAGGACTCGGCGAACTTCGCCTTCACTGCCTCAGCCACGGGCTCTGGCAGCAGCCCAGCGACATCCCCGCCGTACTTCGCGACTTCCTTACAAAGGGTGGAAGACACGTAGCCATACTCCGGGCTCGTGAGCAGGAAGTAGGTATCCGCCCCAGAGAGGCGCTGGTTCATCTGGGCCATCGGCAGCTCGTACTCGTAGTCCAGGGAGCTGCGCAGCCCCTTGACCAGCGCGGAAATGTTGTTCTCCGTGAGGTAGTCCACCAGCAGGCGATCCCAGGTATCAATGCGGATATTCTTCGGGCGCCGTTCCTCCGGTAGGTCCGCGATGGCTGCCTCAATAAGCGCCACCCGCTCCTGCTCGTTGAATAGCCCATTCTTGTTGGGGTTATAGGTCACCAGCACGATGACCTCATCCCATTGGGCTGCAGCACGTGTGAAGATGTCGAGGTGACCGTTCGTCACGGGGTCAAAAGATCCTGGGCAGACTACTCGCATGCTGTCCAAGTGTAGCGTCGGCCCCTGTGCCGGGCACCCGGCGCTCCCCTCTGCTTTGACGCGAGCGGCTTTAGCCCCGCCAGATCGCCATATCGAAGCGCGCAATACCGAAGGTGCGCTTCTTCACCTTCTGCCCCGTCGGTTTGAATCCTTCAGGCCACGCCGTCTCCGGGCTCTTATTGTTTCTTTCGATGACGACGACGGCGTCCTGCGCCAGCGCCGGGATCAGTGCTGCCAGCATGTCCGCCACCGCGTCGTCGGCCAGCTCATAGGGCGGATCGGCAAGCACCATCGTGTAGTGCCGCTTCGGCGCAGTCTCCAGGAAAGTCTTGGCCTTGGCATGAACCACGTGGGTATTCGGATGCCCCACCGTCGCGATATTCCGCTTGATGGTGCTCACCGCTCCGTCGAGCGCTTCCACGAGCGTGACCTCCGCCGCGCCCCGGGAGGCGGCCTCGAGCCCCAAGGCCCCAGAGCCGGCGTAAAGGTCGAGGACAACCTCCCCGGCCAGCCCGAAGCGGGCCTCGAGGGAGGAGAACAGGCCTTCACGAGCCCGGTCGGAGGTTGGCCGGGTGACCTGCTTGGGGATCTTGATGCTGCGGCCTCCCGCCTGTCCGGCGATGATGCGGCTCATTAGTCCTTGCTGCTCCTGTTCCGTTACGCACCGGGCGCCCACCCAAGGCTCGCGTTGCAAGGCCCCGTAGAACCTAGCCGCGCTGGATATACGCCTGGTCTTCCAACTCAATGTCCGCGACGAGTCGCCGGGCTAGCTCTTCCTGCGTCGCCACCAGCTCCTGGGCGTAATCCTTGGCCCGCATGATGATCTCACCATCGCTTGCGAGGTTCAGCAGGCTCGCTCGGCGGGAGCCCGCCCCGGATTGGTCATCGCCAAGGATATCTCCCTCGGTTCGCTGCTCGAGGTCCAGCTCGGCCAGCGCGAAGCCGTCGGTCGTCGCCGCGACCGCCTCAAGTCTGTCATAGCTGGCAGACCCCGGCAGCGTGGTGGTGTGCAGCATGCACCAGCCGTCGGCCGAGCCACGGCCGATGCGGCCGCGCAGCTGGTGCAGCTGGGAAACACCAAAGTTTTCGGCATCGATGATCACCATCACCGTCGCATTGGGGACGTCCACCCCGACCTCGATGACGGTGGTCGCGACCAGCACATCCGTCCGTCCCTCCGCGAAACCCGCCATCGCGGTGGCCTTCTCCTCGGGGGCCATCTTGCCGTGCAGCACGTCCACCGTGCAGTGCGCCAGCGGACCCGACGTCAGCTTCTCCGCCCAGGCCAGCACGCCGTCCTCGCCCTCGATGCGTGGCACCACGACGAAAGCCTGGTGCCCGGCGGCGACGTCCTCGGAGATTCGCTGCCACATGCGATCCACCCACGCGCGGCGACCGGCCTGGACGACGGCGGTGCGCACCTCACCTCGTCCACTCGGCAGCCCAGGCAGGACGATGGGTTCGAGGTCGCCGAACATCGTCATCGCAACGCTACGGGGAATCGGCGTGGCCGTCATGACCAGCATGTGCGGGGTCTTGCCTGCCGCGGCCTTGTTCTTTAAATAATCGCGCTGCCGCACACCGAAGCGGTGCTGCTCGTCGACGACCACGAGCCCCAGGTTGAAGAACTCCACTGAATCCTGAATCAGCGCGTGCGTGCCGACAACGATGTGCGCCTGGCCGCTGACGATGTCCAGCAGCGATTGGCGGCGCACCTCGGAACTCTGGCTGCCGGTGAGCACCGTGATGGTGATCGGCAGCCCCTCGACCAGGCGCGTGAGGGTCTGCGCGTGCTGCACCGCCAGCACCTCCGTCGGGGCGATGAAGGCGCACTGCAGCCCGGCATCCGCGGCCGCCACCATCGCCAGTGCGGCGATCAGGGTCTTGCCGCTACCGACGTCTCCTTGCAGCATGAGGTTCGCCGGCGCCGTGGAATCGAGCGCTTCGGCGACCCGGTCCCACGCGCTCGTCTGCCCTTCGCTCAGCCGGTAGGGCAGGCTGTGGATGAAGGAGGCCAGCAGCTCGGAGTGCAGCGCATCCACCTGCGGCGAGGTGCGCCGCGTGGAGTCCGCCGCCCGCAGCGCCATGATGAGCTGCAGCTCGAGTGCCTCATTAAACTTCAGCCGCTCGATCGCCGCGCCCGGCCCTTCCTCCGGCGGCTGGTGAATGCCGCGCAGGGCGGCGTCGAAGCGGATCAGCGGGGCACCGTCGGCACCGATCGGCCAAGCGGGCACCGAACCGGCGGCGACCTCCGCACCGGCACCGTCCGCGTTCGTCCCCGCCGCGGTGGGATCTGGGAGCATCTCCGGGATCGTCTCACCCCCTGGGGTCGGCGCAAGCGGCCCACGGAGGATCTGGTCCACCACCCCGATCAGCTCTGCGGTCGAGGTACCCCGCTTGCGCGGATAGCCAGGCAGGTAAGGCATGCGCAGCAGCTCCTCCGCCGCCTCCTGGCTGCCCGCGATAGTGACGATGGTCTTCAGCGAACCATAAGCCCCGAAGCGCGCGCTGGGGCCCGGGTCGATCGTCACATAACTGGGATTCTTCAGCTGCCACTGGTTGCGGAACGTATCCAGCTTGCCGTGCAGCAGCAAGATCGCGCCGGGCTGGATCACCCCCAGGTGCATCTTCGGGTTACCGAAGAGCGCGGACTCCATCTGCACGCTGCCGTCGGTGAAGCGGAAGCGGATGAAGGTGCGGGGCCCGCGGCCCGAAAAGTTCTCTTTCTGCTCGACCCCCAGGATCTGCGCCACGCAGGTGTACATCTCGCCGGGTACAAGCATGTCCAGTTGGTCCGACGTTCCCAGCCTGGCGTAGCGGGTCGGGAAGGTCAGCAGCACATCCTGAAGGGTCTTCAGGCCAGGCTTATCCGCCAGGTTCTTCGCCCGGTCGGGAGTGGTCGCCGCGGTGAGCGGGCGGGTGTCCTGCCAGCCGAGCATCTACTCGACACCCACCTGGACCGCAGTGCCCAAGCCTCGGGCGTGATGCTCGTGGAACTCCACGCCGGGGTGTTGTTCGCGAGCGCGATGCACGAAAGCTTCCACTGCGTCGGCCACGGCGGGCTCGGAGGTGATGAAGGTGACGAGTTCCCCACCACCGGCCAACAGGTCGGCAACAGTCTGCGACAGCTGTTCGGGCGGGCCCTGCCACCAACGCTGGGACACACTGGCGTCCAGCATGTCCGCCGTGTTGTCCTCCCAATCGTTCGTCGGGTCAAACACCGCGAGCGCTGCCAGGCCCCCGACCAGGGAGTCGGTGTCGATGATGTTGAGCTGGCGGCCACTGCCCTCCCGCTGGGCTACCTCCAGGATGGCGGCGGGGTCTGCCCCATTGGTGAGCACGGCGATATCTCCGTCGGGCAGCTGCCCGAGTGCGGTGCGGGTCTGCTCTTCGCTGGCTACCGGGTCGAGGCTAACGGCCCCCACGGCCGCGAAAATATCTTGCTCATCACCCTCGCCGGAACCGCCCACAGCACCTTTCTCGCCCTCGTTGTGCCCGGGCACCAGGGCGATAATTGGCCGGGACGCCCGGCGCGTCGCGGTTGCCAGCCTCCCGGGCTGGCTGGGCAGCACCTCGATGCGCAACTCGGTCACCTGCCCCAGGCCGAAGGCCTTTTCGAGCAAGGCGCCAGCCTCCAGCGTGTGGACGTGCACCTTCGCCTGCTCCTCGGAGACGGGGGCGATAACGATTGAGTCGCCATGGGCGGCGAGCACCTCGCGCAGCGGGTCGACGTCGCCGTGGAAGAAGAAGAGCAACTCAAGCTCGGCGGGAACACCGTGGGATTCGGCGTGCGTGCCGGATGCGCTTTCGCCCCCGGGCGCCTCGTGCTCCCGTGAGCTGGAGCCCGTCGCCGCTGTCCCGGCGGATTTCCCGGTCAGGACGTCCTTCAGCGCTTCGAGCATAAGGATGAACCCTGCCCCGCCGGCATCGTAGACCCCGGCCTCAGCGAGCACCTCGAGCTGGTTGGGGGTGTCGAAGAGCGCCTCGCGGGCGGCGTCGAGCGAGGCGTCGACGATCGCGCTCATCCCCTGACCGCCCTCGTGGGCTGCACTCGCACCGTTGGCGGCCTGGCGCAGGACGGTGAGAATCGTGCCCTCCACGGGAGCGGCGATGGTGGACTCGGCAAAACCCACGGCATCCTGGAGCATCCGGACCAACGCGGCCGCATCGATCGGCCCCTGGGCGGAGGCATCCGCGAGGGCACGGAATACCTGGCTCAGCACCATTCCGGAGTTCCCGCGCGCCCCCTTGACCGCGCCCGTGGCCAGCAGTGCGGTGATGGCCGGGAGGTTCGCGTCGGCGGCATCCGCCGGCTCAGGCAGCGTGCCCTCGTCAACCGCCGACTGGAGTTCCTCGCAGGCGGCGCGGACGGTGTGGGCCATGTTCGACCCGGTGTCGGAGTCCGCGATGGGGAACACGTTGATGCGGTTGATTTCCGCCTGAGACTCCTCGAGCAGCATCGCTGCCCGGTTCACCCAATTGGTGACGGCAAGCGCGGAAATCGTTTCGGACATGCCTGCCAGCTTAACGGTCGAGGCTCCAATCCACGGGATCGGCGCCCTGGGCCCGCAGGATTTCATTGGCACGGCTGAAGGGTCGGGAGCCGAAGAATCCGCGGTAGGCAGACAGCGGTGATGGGTGCGGGGACATGATGCAGCGCTCGGGCCCGATGATGCCCGCCAGCTGCTGGGCCTGTTTGCCCCAGAGGATCGCGCAGAAGTGCTCGTTGGCTGCGACCTGGCGGACCGCGGCCTCAGTGACGGCCTCCCAGCCCAAGCCCCGGTGGCTATTCGCCTGTCCTGCGAGCACCGTGAGCACCCGGTTGAGCAGCAGCACCCCCTCGTCCAGCCAGGGGCTTAGGTCCGCGGTGGTGGGCCGTGGCAGGCCCAGGTCCTCGCTGTACTCCGTGAAGATGTTCTGCAGGGACTTCGGGATCTGCTCACCTTCGGAGGAGAACGCGAGCCCCACCGCGTGCCCCGGCGTGGGATAGGGGTCTTGCCCCACGATGAGGCACTTCACCTCCGTCGGGTCGACCTCGAAGGCCCGCAGGATGTATTCCTCCGGCGGGAGGACCTGTTGGCCCGGCGCGTGGGCGGCCTGCGCTTTGTGCAGGGTTTCCTCCAGCCCGGGTAGCTGCCAATTGGGGTGCACGTAGATCATGGTGGGC
>DWUR01000110.1 GCA_019120635.1 Candidatus Corynebacterium intestinavium
GTGGCTACCAGGCCCACGATGGTGTTTCCGATGAGCTTGCCCGCAAGGAAGTCCAGCGGTCGCACGCTCGCCAGGATGATCTCCACGACGCGGGAGGACTTCTCCTCGGTAATGCGCCCGCCAATATTTCCGGCGAAGAGCATGATGAAGAAGGTCATCAGCATCATCCCCAGCATGACGGTGACGATGGCGCCCATCTGCTCTTCGACGGGGTCCTCGCTGATGTCCATGGTTTTCACGTTCGCGGCACCCATCGCCTCGCCGAATTCCTGCGGGTTGATGCCGAGCTTATCTAGGGCCTCGTTCTGGGTCAGCGTGCTCGTCACAGC
Organism: Candidatus Corynebacterium intestinavium; assembly: GCA_019120635.1. Lineage (GTDB taxonomy): Bacteria > Actinomycetota > Actinomycetes > Mycobacteriales > Mycobacteriaceae > Corynebacterium > Corynebacterium intestinavium. The sequence continues at coordinate 330 of DWUR01000110.1, forward strand.
CGCGACGGTGGCCTGGATGCTGCTCTTGGGCTGCCCGTCGCTGAGCAGTTCGTAGCCCTCGTCGGTTTTGATCAGGGCTGCGTCGATGTCTTCCTTCACCGCGGCTTCGGCGGCATCGCGGCCGGTGGCATCGGCGACGGAGAGCTTCTCGACATTCTCGCCCAGGGCGTCTTGGACCTGCCTGAACTCCTCGGTTGAAATTCCCACCACCGCGAGTGCCGGGGCGGCGTCCTCCCGGGTGTTGAAGTAGCTGGCTACTCCGATACCGCCGATCGCGAGGATGAGCGTGATGATCAGGGAGAAGATGATTCCCTTGTTCCGCACCGCGACGGAGATCTCACGGGCGGCGACGGTACGGATCGTGTTTGAACTGGTGTAACTCATGCTGCGCCTCCCTCACGGGTCGTGCTTTCTTCCGCGGCTTGCTGCTTCGCCCCCTGGATGACCTCCTGGAACAGGTCGGTCAGGTCGGGGATGCGGCGTTGGAAGTGGTGCACCGGCCCGGCCGCGAGCGCGTCACGCAACAGCTCCTGGTCACGGTCCTGGCGATCGACCTGCAGCAGGACGGTGCCGTCGTCCTCGCCGACGAAGGTGGCGAAATCCGGGTACCAGTCGCGCGCCGGGGTGCCGATCTCGAAGATGACCGGGCCGCGCTCACGCAGTTCCTGGACGCAACCCTCGGCCTGCATCTGGCCGGCGGTGATGATGCCCACGCGGTCGCAGAGCCGCTGGACTAGGTCCAGCTGGTGGGAGCTGAAGAGTACGGGCACGCCGCGCTGGGCGCGCTCGACGAGCATGTCGGACATGACCTGTACGGCGACCGGATCCAGCCCGGAGAAAGGCTCGTCCAGGATGAGGACGTCCGGGTCGTGGATGAGGGAGGCTGCCAGCTGGACGCGCTGCTGATTGCCCAGGGAGAGCTCCTCCAGCTTGTCCTGGGCGCGTTCCCCAAGGTCCAGGCGCTCAAGCAGATCCTGCGCGGCGTTGGCGGCAGCGGACTTGTCCATGCCGTGGAGGCGGCCGAAGAAGCTCAGCTGGTCTGCGATCTTTTCCTTGTTATAGAGACCGCGCTCCTCCGGCATGTAGCCGATCCGGCGGCGCAGGTCGTCGTTCATGGGGGTGCTACCCAGGCGGACCTCGCCCGAGTCAGCTGCCAGGACACCCAGAGCGATGCGCATCGTCGTGGATTTTCCCGCACCGTTGGAACCGACGAAGCCGTAGATCTCGCCCGGTTGGACGGAGAAGCTCATGTCCTTCAGTACGTGGTGGTCGCCGTAAAATTTGTTTAATTTTTCGACGTGGAGGGCTGTCCCTGTCATCCGTTCCTTTGCTTGAAGTCGGTGGTGTTCGGTGCTTTCGGGGTGTAGAAACGCGCGAATGTAGGCGACGTTTCTGTGCGCTAAGGATTTTACCGAACGGACTGGGCCGCAGCGGGGTGGGGTGGAAAAAGGTAAACAGGGAGGCATGCCAACTATTACTCAGAACCTGGACAATAATTCCCCCATCCCGCTGCTGACCATGAACAACGGTCGGCAGATCCCGCAGCTGGGCTTTGGTACCTTCCAGCTGTCCGGTGAGACCTGCTACAACGCCGTGCGGGCCGCGATCACCGCGGGCTATCGCCACATCGATACGGCTGCGGTTTACGGCAATGAGGAGGAGGTCGGCCGCGCCATCCAGGACGCCATCGATGCCGGCGAGGTGGCCCGCGAGCAGCTCTTCGTCACCACGAAGCTGTGGAATGATAGCCACGACCGTGTCGCCGGTGCCCTGGATGCATCCCTGGAGCGCCTCGGCCTGGAGTATGTGGATCTTTACCTGATCCACTGGCCAGTGGAGAAGATCGGCATGTTCGCCACCGCCTACCGGGACATGGTGACCCTGCGGGATCAGGGCAAGTCCGCTAGCGTCGGCGTGTGCAATAGCTACCCAGAGGTCCTGGACAAGATGTTCCAGGCCAGCGGCGATACGCCGGCTGTGAACCAAATCGAGGTCCACCCTGGTTTCAATCAGGATGAGCTGCGTGCTGAGAACGCCAAGCGCGGCATCCTGACCGAGTCCTGGTCCCCGCTGAAGCAGGGCCAGAACCTGGATAACCCGGCCTTCCAGGCCATCGCGGACGCCCACGGCGTGACGGTCGCGCAGGTCATCATCCGCTGGCACATCCAGCGCGGCGATGTCGTGATCCCGCGCAGCTCCAAGCCGGAGCGCATCCGCAGCAACGCGGACGTGTTCGGCTTCCAGCTCACTGAGGAGCAGATGCAGCGCATCACCGCGATCGAGGAGGGTGAGGCAGGACGCCGCGGCCCGAATCCGCACACCTTCTACGAGGGAACCTCGCTGCAGAAGCGGTAGTTTTCCCGCGCTCGACCGAAACCGCCCGGCCGGTGGGCATGGGCGGTTAAGTTGAGGGCGTGAAGAACAATGATTCCGGCGCCGGCCAGGCCTTGGTCCGCGTTAGTTTTTCCGAAGAGCAGGGCCCGTACGGCGAACGCCAGGTCGGGGTGATTACTCTCGACCGGCCCGACAAGCGCAATGCCCTGCGCACGGCAGAATGCCTCGCCATCGCGGACGGCGTGCGTGAGCTGGTGGACGCGGGCGCGCGGGCGATCCTTCTCACGGGGACCGGGCCCGTATTCTGTGCCGGCGCCGACCTCGGGGGCGGGGTGTACGAGGACGGCTTCGATAGGGCCGTCGAGGGCATGCTGCAGGCTGTGCTGGAGGCGCCAGTGCCGGTGATCGCGGACGTCCACGGGCCCGCGATCGGGGCCGGGTGTCAACTGATCCTGGCCTGCGACCTGCGGGTCTTCCAGGATGCGGGGGAGTGCTGGGTTCCCGTGGCGCGCCACGGCTTCGCCCTCGACGAGTGGACTCACAGCCGCGCCGTGGAACTCATGGGCGGGGCGTGGGCGCGCAATATCTTTCTCGGCGGGGCGCACCTCAGCGCCGAGCAGGCCCGCGAGTTGGGCTTCGCCATCGACCCGCGGGGAGTGACCGCGGAGCAGTTCGCCGCCAAGATCGCAGCCCAGGCGCCTCTATCGATGCAGCACTCCAAGGCGACGCTGAACTCGCTGGCGGATGACGGGGACACGCGGGCGGGAACCCGGGCCCGCCTTCAGGAACTCTTCGCCGCCACCTGGGCCAGTAAGGATGCAGCCGAGGCTCGGGCAGCCCGGCGCGAGGGCCGGGCGCCGAAGTTTCAGGGTCGCTAGCGCTGCGTGAGCCCTAGTGCACGCGCGCGATGACCTCGGTGTTCGGGATGAAGAACGCCGCACCGCCGGTGGCGGCCCACTGGGCCCAACCTTCGGTGATCTGGGTGAGCGCCTCGCGGGTGACCGTGCCGAGCTCGCTGGGTACGAGTTCGCCGTCATCTGTCACCGCGGTATCGGGGAAGTCCTCGCCGAGTGCGGCAGCGGTGGTGCGGGCGGAGTGGGGCGACATGCTGCGGCGCGTCCACTTCTCGGCCAGCGCCTCGCGCTCCGCCTCGCTGGCGTAGGCGGTGAGACTGCCGGTCACGCTGAGGTCGGTGAGCCCCGCAGAGTAGAAGGTATGCGGCAGCTGGCGCCCCATGGCGGGGTTGCCGTCGTGGGTAGCCAGTCCGACGGAGAAGGTCGCGCGCCAGCGGGAGAGCCCCGGATTGGGTGGGAACCACGTCATCGCGCCGAAGTCGGCGTCCCGGACGGCGACGATCCCGCCGGGCTTCGTGACGCGCCGGAATTCCTGGAGTACGACCTGCGGGTCTGCGACGTGGTGGAGGACCTGGTGGCAGAAGACGACGTCGAAGGTGGCGTCCGCGAAGGGAAGCTGGTGGATATCTGCCTGCTGGAACGGGACGTCCAGTGACTTCTCCGCAGCGAGCTCAGTGGCCTCCGCGATCGCGTCAGCGGACTGGTCGACCCCGGTGACCTGGGTAGGCGCGCCGCCGAGTTGGGTGATGTGCTCGGCGAGGTTCGTCGTGAGGGTGCCCTGCCCGCAGCCCGCGTCGAGCAGGCGAGTGTTCGCGCTCAGGTGGGGGATCAGGAATTTGGGGACGTCGAGAGGGGCGGGGAAAGCGTGTGGGTGCGGTGCGGTCTGCGCTGGAGAGGCTTGATTCTGGGCTTCGGAATTCATGGCTTCATGCTAGGTGAGTGGACTCCCCACTGCACTTAGGTGACATGTCACGTACGTTTGGGTTAAGGTTAAGGTATGCAATTCGGAATCTTCACCATCGGCGATGTCACCCCCAACCCTGTCACGGGGGATGTTCCCAGCGAGCACGAGCGCATCAAGAACACCGTCGAGATCGCGAAGAAGGCGGAGGCCGAGGGGCTGGACGTCTTCGCTACTGGCCAGCACCACAATCCACCGTTCGTCGCGCCTGCGAACCCGCCCGTGCTGATGGCCAACCTCGCCGCGCAGACCGAGACGCTGCAGCTCTCCACCGCGACCACGCTGATTACCACCACCGACCCGGTGCGGATCGCGGAGGACTACGCCTACGTCCAGCACCTCGCGGAGGGACGCGTGGACCTCATGCTCGGCCGTGGCAATACCGGCCCCGTCTATCCGTGGTTCGGCAAGGACATCCGCAAGTCGATCCCGCTTTCCGTGGAGAATTACCACCTGCTGCGTCGCCTGTGGCGCGAGGAGGACCTGACGTGGAAGGGTGAGTTCCGCACCCCGCTGCAACAGTTCACGTCCACCCCACGTCCCCTGGACGACGTCCCGCCTTTCGTGTGGCACGGTTCCATCCGCTCCCCGGAGATCGCCGAGCAGGCCGCGTACTACGGGGACGGGTTCTTCCATAACCACATCTTCTGGAACATCGAACACACCCAGCAGCTGGTGCGCCTGTACCGCCAGCGCTTCGAACACTACGGGCACGGCGCGGCCGACCAGGCGATCGTGGGCCTGGGCGGGCAGATCTTCGCCGCCGATACCGAGAAGGAGGCCAAGGCCACCTTCCGTCCGTTCTTCGACAACGCCCCGGTCTACGGGCACGGGCCGTCGCTGGAGGAGTTCGAGCGCATCACCCCGCTGACGGTCGGCACCCCGGAGCAGATCATCGAACGTTACCTGGGTTACGCTGACGCGGTAGGCGACTATCAGCGCCAGCTCTTCCTGATCGACCACGCCGGGCTGCCGCAGGAGTTGGTGCTCGAGCAGATCGAGATCCTCGGTAGGGAGATCGTGCCGGTCCTGCGGGAGGAGTTCGAACGCCGCCGCCCGGCGCACGTGCCCTCCGATCCGCCAACCCACGCCACGCTGGTGGCGGAGGGGCCGGACTCCCCGCACCGGCAGGTGCAGCCCGCGCAGGTGCAGTAGTTCGGCAGTAGTGGCCGGTTAAGGTCGCGCAGGTCTAGGATCGCCGCTATAAGTCCGGCGCCGAAAGCTCAAGGAAAGGATGGAGCAGAAGAGTTCATGAACTCCCTCATCGTTCTCAACGGAGGTTTGGGCAGCCCATCGACGACCCGCAAGCTCGCCGAGCGCATCGCCGGTGCGGTGGATGCCCAGGTTGGGCGCCGCGGGGAGTCCGTGGCCGTGGAGTACATCGACATCCGCGAATACGCCGCCGACCTGGCCACGATGATGACCACCGGGATCGCCTCGGAGAAGCTCAAGGCTGCCCAGGATAAGATCACGGCGGCCGACGCGATGATTGCGGCAAGCCCCGTCTTCGCCGCCAGCTACTCGGGCCTGTTCAAGATGTTCATGGACGCGCTCGACCCGAACGCGATCACCGGCATGCCCGTTATCATCGCTGCCACCGCCGGCACGCCGCGGCACTCCCTGATGCTGGAGTATGCGATGCGCCCGCTGCTGAGCTACCTGCGTGCGGACGTCATGAGCACTGCGGTCTTCGCTGCCACCGATGATTTCGGCGGCGAGGAGGGCCTGGATCGTCGCATCGAGCGGGCTGCCAGTCAGCTCGCCGACGAGATCGTGCGGGTTTCCGGCGCCGTGGAGGGGCTGGGGCCTTCTTCGCAGGTCAAGCGCAGCTCCGGCAACGATGTGGCTGCGGATGTGCCCGATTTCCTGAACCTGCTTTCCGGCCACGACGGCAACTAGTCTCTCGGGGGAAGATTGCCGTCCATCACGACCTTCTTCTTCGCGTGATCCCAAATAAAGTTCACGTGTGCCCGGCCGGAAGGTTGATCCTTCGGTTCGCCGGGCTTGCGTAGTAGTACGTCACGGAGACCGTCTGCGTGTTGAGTAGCTTCATGTCGGGGGCGAAACTGCGGGGCTCAGGCGTGGCGGTGCTTAGGTACTGGTCCTTGTGGAAGAGCATGATGTGGTGCGGACTGGTAGCTGTTCGCTTTCCACGGTGATGTCGATGGGGGAGAGTTCGGCGCAGGGATCGTAGAGGCCGATGTCGGCGCGCTCGGTGTCCCACGAGCCCTCGATGGAGGGAGGTGGTGGGAGCTCATCGACATGCGTGGCCAGGAGTTCTTGGGCGGAAAAGTTGCCACAGTGCGTGCGGGGCTCGGTGTCGCGCGGCTTCCTGGTCGGTTTCGGCTTGTGCTTGGGGGAGCTCTCTGTGGTCTGCGGCGCTGTCGTCGTGGTTGGGGCGAGGCTGCTCTGGCTAGCGCTCGTTGGTGCGCTGTTCCTGGTGGCGTCGGTGATGGAGTCGTCGCTGCTGCACGCGGCTAGTCCACCCACGAGGGCGCAGGAAAGCGCCAGTGGTAGCGCAACATTGGGGAGCCTCATGCTTTGAGATTAATGCACCTCTCAGGCCAGGGGTAGGCCTGGGAGGTGGGGTGGTTCCTGTTGTAGCGGGGCTCCAGTCGGCGGCGCGTGACCTAGCCCCGTGGCGGCAGATTTCCGTCCATGATGACCTTCTCCTGTGCCGGGTTCCAGGTGAAGGTGGCGTGAGCTTCGCCCGAGCGTTCCGCATTAGCCTCGCCGGGCTTGGCGTAGAAGTAGGTCACCGCCAGGGTCTGGTCGTCGACCCGCTTGACGTCGGGGGAGAAGCCTTGCGGTTCGGCGGTGGCGGTGCCCAGGTACTCGCCCTTGTGGAAGAGCATGATGTGGTACGGGCTGGATCCGGTTGCGCCGTTGATCGTCAGCACGATGGGCGAGAGATCAGCGCAAGGGTCGTAGAGATCCGTGCGGGCATGAGAGGTGTTCCACGTCCAGTCAGTGCCCTTTGGGGAGGCGAGCTTGCCCACATTTTGTCGCAGCGCCTCCTCTGCGGGGAGGTCTCCGCACTGCTTATCCGGCTTCTTGCCCGGCTCACTCTCCTGCGCCTGGGACTTCCTCGTCGGCTCAGGCTTCGGCTGGTCCTTCGCCTCCGAGGGTGTCGACTCCTTCACCGTCTGGGTGACGGTTGCCGGCGAGCTGGCATCGGTAGATTCGGTGGCGGTGCCATCATCGCTGCACGCGCTCAGCGTTCCCACCAAGGTGCAGGAGAGGGCGATGGATAGTGCAACTTTTTGGTACCTCATAATTTCGACGCTACGCCTCCAAAAATGCTTTGTCAGCGAACGTTTATGCGTTTAAAGAAGTGCACTTTTTGCTGGATAACAATGGTTTTAGAGGTGCTGGGCCTTATGCTGGGCAAAGATCCGGGAACCGAATAGCCTTCCGCTGCGACTTCTATGGTGGCTCATTCAATCCACAATCGAAAGGTGCATGCGTGTCTCGAAATGCGCAGCAGCGCAGCGGTATGCCCGCGCTGACCAGGAGAATTCACTTCTATGCAGGGCTATTCATCGCCTCGTTCATCTTCATCGCGGCATTGAGTGGCGTGCTGTATGCCATCGCGCCCACCCTGGAAAACGTCGTCAACAAAGACGTGCTGAAGGTGACCGCACCAGAGGGCGGCGCGGCCTCAGAGGTGCCGTTGGCGGATTAGGTCAAGGCCGCACAGGGCGTTCACCCGGACCTGGACGTGGCGCAGGTGTGGCCGTCCTCGAAGGCAGATGAGGCGACCCGCGTGCTGCTCATCGACGAGTCCTTGGCCGATAACGGCGAGCTCCGCAGCGTCTTCGTCGATCCATACAACGGGACAGTGCTGGGCGACGAGCCGAGCTACTCCGGCCTCGGGGAGCTGCCACTGCGCCACTGGATATCCGCGACGCACAAAAATCTGCACCTCGGGGAGGTGGGCGAGCTGTACTCGGAGCTCGCCGCGAGCTGGATGTGGGTCGTCGCCCTGGGCGGGCTATTCCTGTGGTGGCGCATCGCGCGGAAGCGTGCCCTGACCGGTCTCAAGAACAAGGATGGGCGTCGCCGCAAGGTGCTCAACCTGCATGGCGTGCTCGGCGCTTGGCTGTTGGTGGGCATGCTGGGGCTCTCGGCGACCGGAATTACCTGGTCCGTTTTTGCCGGGAATAATGTGGACCGCACGATTACCTGGCTGGGCGGCAAGGCCGAGCCGATCGAGACTTCCCTGGCTGCCGAGCCAGAAGCGGCGGAAGCGGACGCACATGCAGAGCATGACCACTCCGGTGCGGGGGCAACGAGCAGTTTGTCTCCATGGCTGGTGGCGAACCAGGCGGCAACCGTCCTGGAAACCGCACGTGCTGAGGGGCTGACCGGCCAGGTGCGCCTGTTCGTTCCGGAGGACACCGACCATGCGTGGCAGGTCAGCGAGCGCTGGGTGCCCTGGCGGTTGACCTCCGATGCGGTGAGCGTCGACGGTGCCAACGGCGACGTCGTCGACAGGTTGCCGTTCGCTGAGCTTCCGCTGTTCTCCAAGCTCACGCAGTGGGGTATTTACCTCCACATGGGCATCATGTTTGGCCTGCCACTACAGATCGCCCTTGCGGTTCTGGCGCTGGGGATCTGCGCGATGGTGGTGATGGGCTACATCATGTGGTGGCGTCGTCGACCGACGAAGAACGCCGTCGCCGGGGTTCCGGGGCAGGCGGAACTCAGCCGTACCGACTGGGTCATCATTGCGCTCGTTGCGATCCCGGTTGGCCTGTTCCTGCCACTGCTGGGGATCAGCTTCGCTGCCATGTGGGCAGTGCACCGGCTCCTGGCAGGGCGGCGGAAGTCTGCCGTCGCTGCCGAGGGCGATGTGGCCACAGGCGCAGAGGCAGATCCCAAGGCGGAGAAGGAGCTCCAGTCCGTCTAGGCTTTCGCCTGCTCGAGGGGGCGCTTGCGAGCGCTAGGTCCGCGAGCAAGCGTTAGGCCTTGGCTTGTGCTTCCTCTTGCTCAATCTCAGCATTGAATTCGCGCTTCGAGGACTGCCACTGGTCCTCGGTCATGCCGATCCGCCAGTAACCAGAGATGGAAACGTCCTCCCGGGGAATCTCCGAGTCGACGAAGAGGAAGCGGCGCATTTCCTTAATCATCTCGGCGACACCGTGGATAAACCAGCTGGTTTTCTTGCTCGCTGGCACGCCGGCCGAACGCACTACGCGAGAAAGCTCCGTTCCGTGGGTTGCCCCATCGCGGATAACCCAGTTGACATCCACGCCCTCGCGGGTGGGGAGCTCGAACTTCCGGTCCTCTGCCTCGATCTCGATAAAAGCGGTCGCCGTGGCGCCTTCGGGGAGGTGCTTTAGACCCGCGCCGATGGCTGGTGCAGCGGACTCATCGCCAGCGAAGACAAAGTGCTCATATTCTTCGCCGGGGCCCCACGCCCCACCCGGGCCGAAGAAGCCGATCTTCGCCCCAAGTTCAACCGTGCGCGCCCAGGGCGCGGCCAGTCCGAAATCGCCGTGGGTGACGAAGTCGACGTCGAAGTCCCCGGTTTCTGGGTCCAGATTAATCAGGGTGTAGGTGCGGGTAACGGGCTGCTTATCCCTGGGCTGCTCCTCGCGAACCTTCTCGATATCGAATGGCCACGAGTAATCAGCGCCCTCTGGGGTGAAGAGCAGCTTGATGTAGTGGTCGGTAAACGCCAGCTCCTTGCCTACAAAAGCGGGGGAGTTCAAGCTCAAACGAACGAGATCCGGAGAGAGCTGGCGGCGGCCAGTCACGGTTGCTTCGTTGGCCTTACGGGGTTTGCGCTTCGGTGCTGCGTTTTGCTGCTGGGCAGCCATGATCATCACTGTCCTTCAAAACACTGGGGTGCTGTGGGTAGAGGCGCCCGCACCCGCGCCCTATTCTTAGGTAAGGCTAACACAATTAACGGTGATGGGCTGGCGGGGCTTGTGATGACCAGCGGGGTCAAAAACAAAAAGCGCCCCAGAGAGGAATCGAACCTCCGACACCGGCTTTAGGAGAGCCGTGCTCTATCCACTGAGCTACTGGGGCTGTGCGACCGCACCCTGCGGGCACGACCACTCATGATACAAGGTACCCCCGCAGCTTCTAGAACTAGCCAGATGCGGCGGGGGTGTTGCTCAGCCGCCGTTGACCAGGCGGCTGGGCTCATCCAAGAAGAGGAGCCGGGGGGTGGCTTAGTGGTCGACCGGAGCCTCCACGCCAACACCGGTGAGGGAGCGAACCTCCATCTCGGACTGCAGCTTCGGATCCTCGTCACCCTTGCCAAGGTAGGTGCCCACGATACCGGCGATGAAGCCAGCTGGGATGGAAACCAAACCCGGGTTGGTCAGCGGGAACCAAGAGAAGTCCACGTTCGGGAACATCGCGGTCTCCGCGCCGGAGACGGCCGGGGAGAAGAAGATCAGGACCAGGGCCACACCCAGGCCGACCCACAGGGAGGCGACGGCACCAGTGGTGTTGAACTTCTTCCAGTACAGGGAGTACAGGATCGTCGGCAGGTTAGCGGATGCGGCGATGCAGAATGCCAGGGAGACCAGGAAGGCCACGTTCTGATCCATCGCCAGGATGCCCAGCGTGATTGAAACCAGCGAGATTACTACCACCGTGATGCGGGAGACGCGAACCTGCTCCTCCTCGGAGGCCTGACCGTTACGCAGCACACCGTTGTAGAAGTCGTGCGCCACGGAGGCAGAGGCGGTAATCGCCAGGCCCGCGACCACGGCCAGCACCGTCGCGAAGGCGACCGCGGAAATCAGGGCCATGAAGATCGGGCCGGCCAGCTCCATTGCCAGGAGTGGTGCAGCGGCGTTCGCGCCACCCGGTGCGTTCTTGATGTCCTCCGGGGAGATCAGCGCGGCGGCTGCGAAGCCCAGGAACAGGGTCAGCAGGTAGAAGGCGCCGATCAGGACGATCGCCCAGGTCACGGACTTACGTGCTTCCTTCGCGGTCGGAACCGTGTAGAAGCGCATCAGGACGTGCGGCAGGCCAGCAGCACCAAGCGCCAGGGCCACGCCCAGGGAAATAAAGTCAAACTTCGTTGCGGTCGTAGCGCCATACTTCTGGCCAGGCTGCAGGATCGCCGGGTCGCCGTGGGAGTTCACAGCGTCAGCGAAGAGCTGGGAGAGGTTGCCCTTCCACATCACGGCGATGATCAGGAACATGAAAGCAACACCGGCGATCAGCAGGACCGCCTTGATCATCTGCACGTAGGTGGTGCCCTTCATGCCACCGATGAGGACGTAGGCCATCATCACCAGGCCGACGATGACGACGACGACTGCCTGGGCGGTCTTGGAGTGCAGATCCAGCAGCACGGAAACCAGGGAGCCAGCACCGGCCATCTGAGCGATCAGGTAGAACAGCGAGGTGAACAGGGTCGCGAAAGCCGCGGCCACGCGCACCGGTCGCTGCTTCAGGCGGAAGGAGAGCACGTCCGCCATGGTGAACTTACCGGTGTTACGCAGCGGCTCGGCGACTAGCAGCAGTGCGATGAGCCACGCGACGAAGAAGCCGATGGAGTACAGGAAGCCGTCGTAGCCCGTGAGCGCAATCGCACCGACGATGCCCAGGAAGGACGCCGCCGAAAGGTAGTCACCGGCAATGGCCAGGCCATTCTGGGTACCGGTGAAGGATGCGCCACCGGTGTAGAAATCCGTCGCGGACTTCTGCGGCTTGGCCGCAGCCTTCGTCACGATGTACATCGTCACCACGATGAAGGCGATGAACACGCTGATGTTCAGGATCGGGTTTGTTTCCTGCGAGGCAGCAAGAATGAGATCCATAGTGAGACCTTTCCTTTTCTAATCCGTGGGTTGAGCGGGGTGCTGTGCCGCTAGCCCTGGGCACCCTGGTTGGCTGGGGTTGTGGGGGAACCTTCGAGGGACTCGCGAACGTACTGGGCACGGGGCTCGATCTCGCGGTCTGCGTACTTCACGTAGAGGTACGTGATCAGGAAGGTCGTGACGAACTGGCCGAAGCCGAGGAGCACTCCGACGTTGATGTTTCCCCAGATCTTGATCCCCATGAAGTCCGGTGCGAACATCGCCAGGCCGACGTAGAGGACGAACCAGACGATGAAAAACACGGTCATGGGGAAGGTGAATCCGCGCATTTTTGAGCGAAGCTCCTGGAATTCGGGTGATTGCTGCGCGGCGACGAACTCATCGGGCGTGGGGACATGCCGTTGCGCGGGGGTGGCCGGCTGGGTCAACTCTTTCTCCCTTCCTTGGGACTGTGCAGATCTTCACATTTGCCTCTCCTTGCGACTGAGGCTCCTGTGATTGCCATCACAATTCTTTTGCGATTGCGAAAGAATCTACCGTCACCTAGAGCTTTTTCCAAAGTTTCCGATAAGAAAGTTTTGACTTTTTGGACAGCGTTCATGAAAATTTCCGTCCGACCTGCAAAAACACGGATCACATAGAAAAACCCGGCCATGTGGCCGGGTTGTTTCTTACCCCCGTTGCGTCCCCCGTGTAAGACCTACGTCTTCCGGCGCCACGTCTCGAATCGGTAGCGCAGGCCGTTAGGCTCCTCGTCGACAGGGTGGCCCTTCTCCGAGGCGAACCACTCGGAACGCTCGACCGTAAACTCCGACTCATCCATCGCCGGGGCATAGACCTGGAAGCGCTCCGGGGCCACCATGTCGATCTCCGTGATTACCACCCGGTCCGCGATCGGCATGCACTGCGCGTATACCTGGCCGCCACCCAGGATCCATACGGTCACCCGGCCGTCGTCCTGCAGCGCCTCCGATGCCGTCTCCGGGACCTCGCCGCCCGAACCTTCCCCGCGGGCAAATGCCGCGGCCGCTGCGATGCCGTCCTTAATGGAAGCGACCACGTGGCCACCGGGAGCCGAATAGTCGGCCCTACGGGTGATGACGAAGTTCTCGCGGTCGGGCAGCGGGCGGTACTTGCCCAGCGCCTCCCAGCTCGTCCGGCCCATCACGACCGGATAGCCCAGCGTGGAGTTCTTGAAGTGCTTTAGGTCCTCCGGCAGGTACCAGGGCATCTCCGCCCCATCGCCGATGATGCCGGCGGTCGTTTCCGCCCAGATCATCGCGATCTCTACCCCTTGAGGGACGTCCGCGCGGGTCAAGGTGGGGTAGTCGCCCTCGTGGTAGCCGCTGGGGCGCTGTTCTTTCTGGACGCCAAACTCCGAAGCCCCCATTACACAGCCACCTTTGCCTTAATCACCGGGTGCGGGTCATATCCTACGAAGTTCACGTCCTCGAAGCCGTAGCTGAACATGTCCTTGGCCTTAGTCAGCTCCAGCTGCGGATAGGGGCGTGGCTCACGCGAGAGCTGCAGCTCCACCTGCTCGCGGTGGTTGTTGTAGATGTGGCAGTCCCCGCCGGTCCAGATGAACTCGCCGACCTCCAGGCCCGCCTGCTGAGCGAACATGTGGGTCAGCAGCGAGTAGCTGGCGATGTTGAATGGCACGCCCAGGAACATATCCGCGCTGCGCTGATAGAGCTGGCAGGAGAGCTTCCCATCGGCCACGTACAGCTGGAACAGCAGGTGGCAGGGCGGAAGGGCCATGTTCTCCAGCTCCGAGACGTTCCATGCGCTGACGATGTTCCGGCGGGAATCCGGGTTCTGCTTCAGCATCTCCAGCGCCTGGGAGATCTGGTCGATGTGGCGGCCATCCGGGGTGGGCCAGCTGCGCCACTGCACGCCATAGACCGGGCCCAAGTCGCCGTCCTCATCGGCCCACTCGTTCCAGATGCGGATGCCGTT
>DWUR01000111.1 GCA_019120635.1 Candidatus Corynebacterium intestinavium
GCCTACCTCGCCGGCTTCGACGCCACCTCGAACCTTGAGGCAGCCTTCCGCTACAACATCCCGGCCTCCGGCACCGCGGCGCATGCCTGGACGCTGCTGCACACCCACCCGGACGGAACCGCCGACGAGGAGGCCGCCTTCCGAGCGCAGATCGCTGCCCACGGTGTGGGCACGACCCTACTGGTCGACACTTATGACATCGCCGAAGGCGTGGAGACCGCCATCCGCGTGGCCGGCCCGGAGCTCGGCGGGGTCCGCATCGACTCCGGCGACCTTGGTGTGCTCGCCCAGCAGGTCCGCGACCAGCTGGATTCCCTGGGAGCCCACAACACAAAGATCATCGTCTCCAGCGATATGGACGAATTCTCCATCGCTGCGCTGCGCAGCGAGCCGGTGGACGGCTTCGGCGTGGGCACTTCCGTGGTCACCGGCTCCGGGGCGCCGACCGCCGGCCTGGTCTACAAGCTCGTCGAGGTCGAGGGAGCACCGGTGGCTAAGCGCTCCCGCGGCAAGGACTCGCGAGGCGGTGCGAAGGCAGCTATCCGCACCTGCCGGGACACCGGCACCGCCGTCGAGGAGATCACCTTCCCCTTCGGCGAGGCCCGCCCAGATACCGGCATCCTCGAGGCCATCGAGCTCTCCGTCCCGCTCATCCGCGATGGCGAGCCAGTGGATGGCCTGCCGACCCTCGAGGACTCCCGCCAGCTGCTGGCCGATCGGTTGGTCTCCCTACCGTGGGAGGGCCTGGCCCTGTCCCGCGATGAGCCGGTGATCAGCGTCCGCCACGTACCGCGGGCCCAGAACTAGCTGGCCGGCAACCTGCCGGGTCACCCCTTCCTGCCCCGGTCACCAGTACCTTTCCCGTTACTCGTAGAAGAAGTGCTCCCGTGAGTTCCACCCAAGACCTCCTCGCCGCAGCCGTCAGCAACATCGGCGGTGCGCCGCGCCCCGGCCAGCAGAAGATGGCCGATGCCGTCACCGAGGCCATGGAACAGTCCACGCACCTGGCCGTCCAGGCGGGCACGGGAACGGGCAAGTCCCTGGCCTACCTGGTCCCCGCGGCACGGCACGCAACCCAGACGAACGTCCCCGTCATCGTCTCCACCGCGACCATCGCCCTGCAGCGACAGCTGGTGGAACGCGACCTCCCCCACCTCGCCGATGCTCTGGAGGAGCACCTCCCCCGCCCGTTGAGCTCCGCGATCCTCAAAGGGCGAAATAACTACCTCTGCCTCAACAAGATCAACGGCATCGGCGACGAGGCCATCCCCGAGGCAGAAGAGGACGCACTGCTCGACCCCTCCCAGATCTCGAAGACGGGAGCCCAGGTGGCCCGCCTGCACGAATGGGCCCAGGAGACCGAGGACGGGGACCGCGATAACCTCGACCGCGGCGTCTCCGACACCGCCTGGCGGCAGGTCTCCGTCAGCTCCCGGGAGTGCATCGGCGCGAGCCGCTGCCCCTTCGGCGACCAGTGCTTCGCGGAACGGGCCCGGGCGGAAGCGGCGGAGGCAGACATCGTCGTCACCAACCACGCACTCCTGGCCATCGACGCCCTCTCCGACGTGCCGGTCCTGCCGGAGCACGACTGCGTGGTCATCGACGAGGCTCACGAGCTCGAGTCCCGCATCACCTCCACAGCCACCGCGGAGCTCTCCCCCACCAATATCGCGATCCTCGCCAAACGCACCGGAAAGATCGGCCCCGACGGCACCGGCGATGCGCTGACAGAGGCTCTCGACGAGTGGGTCACCGCCCTCGACGGCGCGATCGCCACAGACGGAGATCGGATCATCGGCCGGTGGACCGGGGTCCCCAACGGTCTAGAAGTTCCCCTCGGCGTGCTCAAGGATGCGGCGTGGAAAACCAACCGACAGATCAACTCGGTACCCGCCGGCGAGTTCGCCAACGACCCGGCCAAGGCCGCCGAGCGCCAGGCCCTGCTCGTGGCCACCGAGGAGCTGAACGACACCTGCGTGCGCGTCCTCGAGGCCTCCACCGCGGATGCCGCCGCGGATCAGGAGGACCTGCTCGGGGAGGACGTCGTCTGGCTCTCTGCCGACGGCAACCGCAAGGTCGTCCGCGTCGCACCGCTGTCCGTCGCCGACCTGCTGCGACAGCGGCTCTTCACGCAGTCCACGGTGATTCTGACGTCCGCGACCCTCGCGCTGGGTGGGAAGTTCAGCGCCATGCTCGCCCAATGGGGTGCGGCGAAGGACACGAAGACCCTCGACGTGGGCACCCCCTTCGACGCCCGGACCCACGGCATCCTCTACGTGGCCCGCGACCTCGCCGCACCTGGGCGCAGTGGCCCATCCAGCGGGTTCATCGACCACGCCGCCCAGCTCATCAACGCCGCCGGTGGCCGCACCCTCGGCCTGTTCTCCTCCCGCCGGGCGGCCGAGGAGATGGCGGATCAGCTACGCAGCGTGGTTCCCTACGAGATCCTCCTGCAGGGTGAGGATTCGATGTCCAGCCTCGTGGAGAAGTTCCGGAAGGACGAGTCCGCGTGCCTCTTCGGCACCCTGGGGCTGTGGCAGGGTGTGGACGTGCCCGGCTCCGCGCTGCAACTGGTGCTCATCGACCGCATCCCCTTCCCCCGCCCAGACGACCCGCTGAAGCAGGCCCGCAAGGAGGCCGCAGACAAAGCTGGCCGCAGTGGCTTCATGGAGGTCGCTGCGACCCACGCCGCGCTGCTGATGGCGCAGGGGGCTGGACGGCTACTGCGCAGCGTGGACGACCGAGGCGTCGTCGCCGTGCTGGACTCCCGGCTGGCCACCGCGCGCTACGGCTCCTTCATCCGCGCTAGCATGCCACGGTTCTGGGAGACCTCGGATCTGGATGTGGCGCGCGGGGCGCTGCGCAGGCTGAATGCGCAACCCGGGAAATAGCGCACCGGTAGCTCTGGTGAATTCGGCCTAAAACCCGTGGTGTGGCGTTTATCATGGTGCCAACTGCGGTTACCGCTTTAAGTGGGCCCGCAACGATATTTGCCTCGTATAGCGCGCGATCACCCGATGGCGCTTAGGAAGGACCAGCCATGCCAGTTCAGAGCACGCGGGAGACCATCCAGATCCCCGACGTTGGAATCTACGAATTCACCTTCGGTCAGCTGGATCCTGCAGACGAGGACAAGGTTGCGATCATCGACATCGCCGATGGCTCGGAAACCACCTACCAGCAGCTGCGCAGCTACATCAACAGCGTTGCCGGCGGGCTTTCCCACCTAGGGATCCGCGCCGGCGACGTGGTCGCACTGCACTGCCCCAACTCCCTGGCCTTCGTCGTCTACGCCCACGCCGTCTGGCGCCTGGGCGCGACCCTCACCCCGGTCTCCCTCCTGGCGGACGAGGCCGCCATCGCCCGGCAGCTGCAAGACTCCGGCGCGCGCATGCTCGTCACGTTGGCCGCAATGGGCGATCACGCAGCCCAAGCAGCTCAGGCCGTCGGGCTCAGCGAGGAACAGGTCCACCACCTCGACCGAAATTCGGGAATGCAGCAGATGCTGGCCGAGCGTCGCCGCGCGCCGGAGGACATCAGCTTTGACCCCGCGACCCACCTTGCCGTCCTGCCGTACTCCTCCGGAACCACCCAGGATCCGAAGGGTGTCCGGCTCAGCCACCGCAACCTGGTCGCCAACGTCTGCCAGGCCGCGGATCAGGACCTGGTGACCCGGGAGGACGTCGTTTTCGGGGTGCTGCCCTTCTTCCACATCTACGGGCTCACCGCGCTGCTGAACCTCGCACTGAAGCAGCGCGCCACGCTGGTGACCCAGCCGCGTTTCGAGCTGGGCAGTTTCCTCGCCTCCCACGAGCGTTTCGGCGTGACTTTCACATTCATCGCCCCACCCATCGCGGTGCTGCTGGCGAAGCACCCACAGGTCGAGGAGTTCGACCTGAGCAGCCTGCGGGCCGTACTTTCGGGCGCTGCGGCGTTGGACACCAGCCTTGCGGAGGCCGTTCAGGAACGCCTGGGCGTGGACGTCTACCAGGGTTTCGGGATGACCGAGTCCTCCCCGGTCACGCACCTGAACCTGGACATGAACGTGCCGCGCGGCTCCATTGGGCTGCCGGTGGCTAACACGGAGCACAAGCTCGTGGCCGTCGAATCAGGAGAGGAGATTCCACGGCCGAGCAACGGGCACTCGGAGGTCGGCGAGCTGTGGGTGCGTGGACCCCAGGTGATGCTCGGCTACCTGAACCGTGACCGGGAGACGGCAGAAACGCTCGTGGACGGCGGCTGGCTGCGCACGGGCGACCTCGCGATCCAGGACCCCGAGGGCAATGTGTATGTCGTGGACCGCCTCAAGGAGGTCATCAAGTACAAGGGCTACCAGGTCGCTCCTGCCGAGCTGGAAGCCCTGCTGCTCACCCACCCGGAGGTCGCGGACTCCGCGGTGATCGGGGTCGCGGGCGAGGACGGCTTGGAGATCCCCAAGGGCTTCGTCGTGCTGCAGCAGAACGCCACGGCCACGGCTGAGGACATCATGGCCTACGTGGCCGAGCAGGTACCGAGCTATAAAAAGGTCCGCGCCATCGAGTTCATCGATGCCATCCCGAAGTCCTCGACCGGCAAGATCCTGCGTCGCGTGCTCCGGGCCCGCGAGGACTAGCGCGGCGCAGGGGTGCTCCGTGGTCCAGCCCCCTTCCCTCGTATCCTTGGCACGTAGCTCAAGCCAGGGCCGGTTGTCTTAGCGCGGCGGCTGCTGGCCGCCGTAGGAGGCAGCAATGACGGTCGCGCTTCCGGCGGCGATCTCCGTGTGGCCTGCGTCGCGAACCTCAACCACCGGCCACTGCCCACCCACCGCGGTGATCCACCGTGAGCTCGCAGCGGCGGGGTCCGCGGCGTGACGCTCCGTGAGTGCGGCCCGCTTGGCTGCGAACTCCTCGGCCGGGATTTCCCGCACGTGCACGGGGCAGCCTAGCTCGAACCATTCGACCGCCTGCTCCGAGCTGAGGAAAGCGGCATAAAGCATCGACCCGTGGCCGACCTGGGCTGCGGCCTTTCCGACGGTCATGCCCAGCCCAGCGTCGACGAAAATAACCGGGTGCAAAGGATCTGGTTCGGGTGTGGGCAGCGGCCCGGGCTCGGATGGCAAGTCGGAACCCTGAATCTGCAACTTGTTGATTCTTGGGTCCACCCCATGAACGGGCCCCGGGAGGAACGCCTTGGCCTTCGCCCCGTGCACATTCACCTCATGCCCGGGCAGCCCGAGGACCGCCTCCCACTTGCTGGCTCGGGCGCGGCGAGCGAGTTTGCGAATCTTCGCGCCGTACCAGTCCTTCAGCGACTGCGCCCACTCGCTATCTTCCTCGCCCGCTCGGGGGTCGAGGCATACCCGAGCGCAGGCGCAGGCGGCCGCGGCGAGGAGATCGTGGCGCAGCGGCGCGTCCGCCTTGGGCAGGTGAAGGACCATCGGCATCGCCTGGACGCTGCTCGGGTCTTGTGGGTCTTCGGTGCCCGGGTTGCCGGCAAGGTGGACGAGCATCGCGTGCGCCCGCCGGATCAGTTCCTGCGCGTCTGTTTCCAGCTCCCCTGGCTCGTTGTGGTGGTGCACTAGTCCTGCAGTGGCGGGCGGCGGTAGGTGCCGTCAGCCATGTCCTCGTGCTCGATCTCGGAGCGAGAAATACCGAGCAGGAAGAGAACCTGGTCGAGGAATGGGTAATTCACCGAAGCGTCCGCCACCTCACGCAGGGCTGGCTTCGCGTTGAAGGCAATGCCCAGGCCCGCGGTGGAGAGCATGTCGATATCGTTCGCACC
>DWUR01000112.1 GCA_019120635.1 Candidatus Corynebacterium intestinavium
GCACGACGAGCGCGTGGCGGGTGGGGACGGCTTCGGCTGCGGCGCGCTTGGCGGCGGCCTGCGCGTCGAGGCTCTGGTCAAGACTGTGGAGGAAGCTATCGTCTGGCTCCGGAATGGCGGCATCCAGCCGGTCTAGCTGACTGTGATCGATGTCGTCCACGATCGGGTTTCGGACACCGAGCTCGTGGGCTTCATTCCGGTTTAGCGTCAACGCTTTTACTCCTTCACGGCGAGTGGGTCGCCTTAACCTTAACGCGGGAGAGGATTTTTAAAACCCCTAATGGGGATTTATTTTCGGCCCTCCCCCATGTGTGTCTACTCCTGGGTTTCGGCCTCGGTGCCGAGGGTGACGTCGAGCTGCTTTTCCGGTCCGCGTCCCCCAGGCAGGACGGTGAGCTTCACGGTGTCCCCGACCTCGTGGGAACGGATGGCGGCGATGAGCCCGACGCCGGTGTCGATGAGGCGGTCGTCGACCTTGCGCACCACGTCTCCCTTCTCCAAACCAGCCTTTTCTGCGGGGCTGCCGGGGTTAACTTCCATGACCTCGGCCCCCACGTAGCGGCTGGCGGTATTGATCTGCGCGCCGATCATCGGGTGGGTGGCCTTGCCGTTATCGATCAACTGCTTGGCGATACGCACCGCCTGGTTGGACGGGATGGCGAAGCCTAGGCCGATGGAGCCGGAGGTGCCTCCTCCACCCAGGGTGGCGATAACGGTGGGGATGCCCACGAGCTCGCCCTTGAGGTTCACGAGCGCACCGCCGGAGTTTCCGGGGTTGATGGCGGCGTCGGTCTGGATGGCGTCGATGAGGGAGCCCTCGCCGCCGTCCTCGCCGGCTGCCTGGACGGGACGGTCCTTGGCGGAGACAATGCCGGAGGTCACGGTGGAATTCAGGCCCAGCGGGGAGCCGATCGCGGCGACCGTCTCGCCGACGTTGATGGCGTTGGAGTCCCCCATCGCCATGGGCTGCAGGTTATCGGCGCCCTCCGCCTTGATGACGGCGATATCGGTCTGCGGGTCAGCGGCGATGAACTTAGCTGGCAGCACGCGACCGTCGGCGGTGATCACCTGCATTTTCGCGTTACCCTCGGCGGCGGCACCGACGACGTGATTGTTGGTGAGGATCATGCCGTCGTTGGTGAAGATGGACCCGGACCCCTCCTCCCCGCCGCGGGCGGTCTGCACTTGGATCTGTACCACCGAGCGGGTGACCTTATCTGCGACCTGGGCGATGGTCCCAGATTCCTCCAGTCGGCTGCTGCTGGTGTCCTCATTGCCGGTGGGCGCGGAGTCGAGAGTGTTGACGGAGCGGGTGCTGTTGGTTCCCTGCATCGCGGAGAGGGCGAAGGTCGTGCCGGAGGCGAGAACCACCGCCCCCACCATGAGGGCCGCGACCGCGCCGGTGGACCAGCGCTTCTTCTCCTTCGGTGGCGCGTTCAGCGAATTCTCGCCCGGCTCGCCGGCCCCTGCCTGGGGTGGGTACCCCGGCTCGTGCGGCAGCGCCTGAGGGTGCTGCCGCGGCTGCGCGCCCTGGTGGGCTTGAGCCTGGTGGGTCTGGGCTTGATGTGGCTGCTCCTGGCGTGGAACCTGCGCACCCTGGTGCGGCTGGGTCTGGTGCGGCTGGGTATAGCCGGCGTGCGACTGGCCCCACTGGGCACGCTGACTGTCCTGAGCCTCGCCCGCCCAGCCCCCGGGGCCGGACTGCGCCCCAGCCTCGGCGCGGCGGGTGTGGCCGTTGTGCCCGAATGGCCCAAAGTCCGAGGCCTGCGGGTAGCGCTCTCCCCCGCTACCGCTGGCGCCATTGCCGCCGACACCGTTCCCGCTATTCAGATTTTCACCATTTTTATCCATAGGGACCATCCTCCACTTCCCTTCTAAAAAATACTGGGACGCAGCCCTATTTTTCGCTGGGAGTTCCACGGCGGGCGGGCAACACAACCCGCATCAGCGCGCCACCGTCGTCAGATTCATCGGCGATGATCGCCCCGCCGTGATTCACAACGGCCTGCTTCACGATGGAGAGCCCTAGGCCAGAGCCCGGCATCGATCGAGAACTGATCGAGCGGTAGAAGCGATCGAAGACCTTTGCCCGGTCCTTGGCTGGGATGCCCGGCCCCGAATCTGCGACTCGAATTTCCACGGCCTCCTCGTATCCCTCGCCGCCCTGCGCCCCAGCAGGAAGGCCCGAGGCCGCCGGTGGGATGGGTTGCATCCACACTCGCACGGTGCCGCCCTGCGGAGACCACTTAGCTGCGTTGTCCAGCAGGTTTAGCAGCGCGCGCTTCAGGATGGTCGGGTCGCCCTGGATGACCCAGGGTTCGGCGTGGATCTCAAAGGTGACGTCTGGGCGGCGCCGCTGCACCTTCGCCACACCAACGCGAATGCAGTCGTTGAGGTCGACCTCCTGGTCGCTGAGGACGGGACCATCCTCACGGGCGAGGTCCACCAGGTCCTTAATCAGGGCGCTCATCTCGTCCAACTGGCTGAGCACATCACGTTCGATCTCCCGGCGGTCCGCCTCCGAAATACCCGGGGAGTCTTCGCGCGTCGCGAGCAGCAACAGCTCGATATTGGTCCGCAGGGAGGTCAGCGGCGTCTTAAGCTCGTGCGAAGCATCTGCCACGAGCTCCTTCTGTTTTTCTCGGGAGGTCTGCAGGGCCAGCATCATGTTGTTGAAGGACGTGGTGAGGGTGCCGACCTCGTCATTGGAGAAAACAACAAGCTGACGAAGCTCATCCGTCTCCGTCACTCGGTCCGTGGCCCGCCGGAGGCGGTCGATGGGTCGCAGCCCCGCGCTCACCACGGCGGTGACCAGCACGATCGCGCCGAGCGCCCCGCAGATACCGATCATGGTCAGGATGAGCGCCAGCGAATCCAACGCCCGCTGCGTCGACGAGGTGTCAGAAACGAGGACGACGACGCGGCCGTCGGGCGCGGCGACTGCGAAGTAGCGGTCGTCGCCGTCGGAGCGGTAGGAGTGCGGTCGAGCTCCCTGGATAACCGCGATCTCGGAGTCGTCCAGGACGGGCTCGAACTTCGCGACGGGCGCGGCGATGCCGGTGTTTGATTCGGGCACGACCATCAAACTGAGGGTGTCGGAGATCTTTTCGAAGGCCGGGCGGTAGTGCTCGCCCAGGGAACCTCCCGGAACTTTCTCGGGTGGCATCTCGATGATGCTCTGCGCCTGGGATCGCAGCAGGCTATCGCTGGTGCGCCACAAAATCTGGGACACCGTGGCGTAGGCCGCGAAGGTAACGGTGGCGATCGAAAAGATGATGACCAGGGACGCCAGGATAGTCAACCGCTGTTTGATGCTGCCCAGCGTGCCGTCCAAAAAGCGGCGCCACCGGGGGCGTTTGGTCAGCTCGGAGACACCCTCCGGTTCGAGGACCATGCCGTGGCCGACGTTCTCGCCCGCGGTGCGCTCCCCCGTCGCCGAGTGGGAGGCACGACCCCGGGGTCCCGGGGAGAGCCTCCTCAAACTCATGGGGCAGTCTCGCGCAGGACGTAGCCCACGCCGCGAACCGTCTGGATCAGGCGTGGCTCGCCGTCGGCCTCGGTCTTGCGACGCAGGTAGCCGATGTAGACCTCCAGGGCGTTGCCGGAGGTCGGGAAGTCATAGCCCCACACGTCCTCGAGGATCGTCGTGCGAGAGAGCACCTTGCGGGGGTTGCGCAGCAGCAGCTCCAGCAGGGCGAACTCGGTGCGGGTCAGGCTAATCTGGCGGCCACCACGCGTGACGTCGCGGGTCGCGGGATCCAGTTCGAGGTCCTCGAACTTCAGAATCTCGACCTGCTGGGTGCCCACCGCCGCCGGGCGCGCGGCACGGCGGACGAGGGAACGGGTGCGAGCCAGGAGCTCCTCGAGAGCGAAGGGCTTGGTGAGGTAGTCATCCGCGCCAGCATCCAGTCCGGCCACGCGCTCCGAGACGGAATCGCGTGCGGTGAGCAGGAGAATTGGGATGTCATCTCCCTGGGAACGCAGCTCGCGGCATACTTCGAGCCCGTCGAGCTTCGGCATCATGACGTCAAGGATCGCCATGTCGGGACGCTCGGACGAAACTTTATCCAGCGCTTCCTCCCCGTCCGCGGCGAGCAGGACGACGTACCCATTGAAAATCAGGGAACGGCGCAGCGACTCGCGTGCAGCCGGGTCATCGTCCACAACGAGAATCTTCATATAACTATTGTGCCCTCTCGGCGCTGCTTTGTGTTAAAGCTCAGCACCTGTTTAAGTTGCTCGCACCCGCAGGTTAGGAACTTTCTACATCTCGAATGCAAGTTTCGGGTACTTCCCGCGTGGCGCAACGGCAGAAAACGCCCGCAACCTGCGATCCAGGTGCGGGCGTTGGGCCGGTAAAACCGGCTGAGCGGAACTAGTCCAGGTCGATCAGGCCAAGCTTAGCAGCCTTCACCAGGCGGCGAGGGATCTGCACCTCCTGGCCGTTGATCTTCTGAGTCTGAAGATCGACGTTATCCGCCTTCCACTGGGAGCGGCGGGCGCGGGTGTTGGCGCGGGACTTCTTAAACTTTGGTACTGCCATTTTCTTCTACCCTCCTCGAGCCTTACTGGGTCTTCTTCTTGCGGCGAGCCATGCCACCGTAGCGGCGCTGGAACTTCTCGACGCGACCTGCGGTGTCCATGACGCGCTGTGCGCCGGTCCAGAACGGGTGGGACTCGCTGGTGATGTCGACGACGATCAGCGGGTACTCGTTGCCATCCTCCCACTCGACCGTACGGTCAGAGGTGGCGGTGGAGCGGGTCAGGAACTGCTTACCGGTAGCAGAGTCCTTGAATACCACTGGGTGGTAATCCGGGTGGATATCCTTCTTCATACTTCTTCCCTTAGGTTGATCACATCGGGTCGGTCCCGCACAGGACAGCGCGGGTCGTGCCCGAGTCGGGGCGAAACATTGTCTTCACGTTCGAGATGCCACGATGGCAGCACGTACGACCGCAAAAGTCTATCGCATTTCGGGCGGCGGACATAATTGACCGGGCACCGCACAAGCGCCAGGCCTGGCTGGACAAGATTAGGCGCTTTTCCACCTGAGCTGTATAATCGTCCTCTGCTGTTGTCTATGTAAACGTCATCACCGTGCATACAGCGTATTTTGTGCTTCCCAGCGGACTGTCTACCCACCGGGGGCCTGCATTTTTCGTTGTGTTGTGCATGGTGGAAGGAGAAAACCCATGTCGGCATATTGCCAGGTGACGGGCCGCAAGCCGGGTTTCGGCAAGCAGGTTTCCCACTCTCACCGACACACGAGCCGCCGCTGGAACCCGAATGTTCAGCGTCGCAAGTTCTACCTGCCTTCTGAGGGCCGCACGATCACGTTGACGGTCTCTCCGAAGGGCCTGAAAACCATTGACCGTGATGGCATCGAGTCCGTCGTTGCCAAGATTCGCGCTCGTGGGGAGAAGATCTAAAAATGGCTCGTAACGATATTCGTCCAATCATCAAGCTCAAGTCCACGGCTGGCACCGGTTACACCTATGTCACCCGTAAGAACAAGCGCAACAACCCGGATCGCATCACTCTGAAGAAGTACGACCCGGTTGCCCGCAAGCACGTCGAATTCCGCGAGGAGCGATAATTTATGGCTAAGAAGTCCATGATCGCGAAGAACGAGCAGCGCAAGGAAATCGTCGCCCGCTATGCGGAGCGTCGCGCTGAGCTCAAGAAGATCATCAAGAACCCGAACACCAGCGATGAGGATCGCATCGAGGCACAGTTCGAGCTGAACCGTCAGCCGCGCGACGCCTCCCCTGTTCGCGTCCGCAACCGTGACGCCGCCGACGGTCGCCCACGTGGCTACCTCCGCAAGTTCGGCCTGTCCCGTGTCCGCGTCCGCGAGATGGCTCACCGCGGTGAGCTGCCGGGCGTTCGTAAGTCCAGCTGGTAATTAGGGAGGCTCTTTAAATGAAGCGCAACAACATGAAGCGGGCGCGGATGGAGCAGTCCCGTCGCCCCAAGAAGAACCCGCTCAAGGCCGAAGGCATCGAGCAGGTTGACTACAAGAACTACGCTCTCCTGCGTAAGTTCATCTCCGACCGTGGCAAGATCCGCTCTCGCCGCGTCACGGGCCTGACCCCGCAGCAGCAGCGTGAGGTTGCTACCGCGATCAAGAACGCCCGCGAGATGGCTCTCCTGCCTTTCAACAGCCGTTAAGAACCGGCAGGTAGACGTTACGTAGACAAAGAAGACCCGCCCAGGCTTTACGCCAGGGCGGGTCTTCTTTTCGCTGACTAAACTGTTGAGCTATGAACGCCAGGAAGGGCCCCAATGGCCCTCCGGCATCAGCATCAGCTAGCGCTTAGCGCTTACGGTAGAGGGCCTTTCGCCAGTACTTCGGCTCGGAGGTCACCAGCACCCCGAGGTTGCGGAAGATCCCCTCGTCCACCGACCCCAGGATGGTGGTGGTGTGGACGTCGCAGCCCGCGAGGTTCTTCAGCTGCTTCAGCGCCGCCCGTGCGTCCTCAGACTCGGCGGCGGACACGGAAAGCGCGATGAGCACCTCGTCGGTGTGCAGGCGCGGGTTCTGAGACCCCAGGTGATCGACCTTGAGCGTCTGGATGGGCTCGATGGACTTCGGCGAGAGCAGGTGGATCTCGTCGTCCAGGCCTGCCAGGTGCTTCAGCGCATTGAGCAGCATCGCCGCGGAGCAGCCCAGCAGCTCGCTGGTCTTGCCAGTGATGATGGTGCCGTCCGCCAGCTCCAGGGCGCTGCCCGGCTGGCCGGTGCGCTCCTCCACCTCGTTTGCTGCGGCCACGACGCGGCGGTCCTTGATGCTCGCACCGACCTTGCTCATGACGATCGCCACGCGCGAGGAGACGGTATCGTCCGTATCCTCCCGGCGCTCCTCGACGAGGGCCTTGTAGTAGCGGCGCACGATCTCCTGCTTCGCGGCTTCGCGGCACAGCTCGTCGTCGGAAATGCACTTGCCCGCCATGTTCACCCCCATGTCCGTGGGCGACTGGTACGGCGAGTGCCCGTAGAGCTTCTCCAGCAGGGTTTTCAGCAGTGGGAAGACCTCGACGTCGCGGTTGTAGCTGGTCGCCTGCTTGCCATAGGCCTGCAGGTGGAAAGGGTCGATGACGTTGATGTCGTCCAGGTCCGCGGTCGCGGCCTCGTAGGCGAGGTTGACCGGGTGCTCCAGCGGGAGGTTCCAGATCGGGAAGGTCTCGAACTTCGCGTAGCCGGCGGGCACCCCGCGGCGGAATTCGTGATAGACCTGCGAGAGGCAGGTGGCGAGCTTGCCGGAACCTGGTCCCGGCGCGGTGACGACGACGAGGTCGCGGGAGGTTTCCACGTAGTCATTGAGGCCGAAGCCGCCGTCGGAGACCACGAGCTCGGTATTCGTCGGGTAGCCGGGGATCACCCGGTGGCGCGCGACCTTAAGGCCGAGGCGCTCCAGGCGCTCGGCGAAGGCGACGGCCATGTGATTGCTATCCTCCAGCTGGGTCAGCACCACGTTGTTGACCAGGAAACCGCGGTCACGGAAGACGTCGACGAGGCGGAGGGCGTCCTCCTCGTAGGGGATGGAGAGGTCGGCGCGGACCTTGCCGCGCTCCAGGTCACGGGCATTGAGGCAGACGACGATCTCGACGTCTTCCTTGATGTTCTCCAGCATCGCGATCTTGTTATCCGGCGTGAAGCCGGGCAGGACGCGGGAGGCGTGGTAGTCGTCGAAGAGCTTGCCGCCCATTTCGAGGTAGAGTTTCCCACCGATCTGCTCGCGCCGCTCGTTGATGTGCTCGGACTGGAGCTGGATGTACTTCTCGCGGTCGAAACCGATGCGGTGGGTCATGGGCGTAGCTTGTTCCTTTCAAAGCCTCAGCAGCGCTGGGTGCACCGGCTTGCAGAGCACCATCGCGTGGCTGTTTTACGCCTTTTCACTTTAGACCCGAGCGAACGTGGGCGTAAACTTCTCGCATTTCCGCACGGTTCCCATGCATTTCCGAGGGGTGCAGCCGTGCACTCCGGATAGTGCGGAACTATATTCGTGGACAATGCCCTTCACGCACACACCGACGCGGGGGCTGAACGATGAATGAAAGGCCCTGTGATGACGAACCCCTATGACGGAGGAACCCCGGACAACGGTGGCTACGGCGGTTCGACGCCGAATAGTGGATACAACGGGGACGCTTCTGGCGGTGGGCCTTACGGTAGCGGGTACAACCAGCCCGACGCGGGGGACGCGTTCAACGACTCCCCGGGTAGCCAGGGCTACGGAGCGGATAGTTACGGCGTGCCGATGGGCGATGATCGCTCCGCTGCCGCCGGCGGTTTCCCCAGCATGCCGGACTACGAGGCCTCGGCGGGCACCGCTCCCCTCGCGCCGTCGCGTCCGGGCCCGTGGATCCGGCTGCTGAGCCTCATCATCGACGGGATCGTGGTCAGCGTCGCCAGCACCCCGCTGTACTTCGGCTTTACTCCCGCCAATGAGGTCATCGACTGGTTCAACAGTTTGGCTAATGGTATCGATGCCGAGATGCCGATGGGCGTTGGGATCGCCTCGCTGTTGACCTTCGTGTTGTGGTTCGTTTACCGCGCGGCAATGGAGTCCAGCGGCATGAAGGGCTCCCTGGGCAAACTGGCCACCGGCCAGCGAGTGGTGAACTTCGAGGGTGGGCAGCTTAGTTTTGGCCAGTCCCTGAAGCGCAATAGTTTTTACGCCATCCAGGGCGTATTGAACATCATCCCCTTCCTAGGTTTCCTGCTCTCGATTATCTACTTGATCGTCTATGCCGTGGGGATCTCCCGTGACCAGTACAACCAGTCCCACACCGATAAGTGGGCTAAGGCCTACGTGGTGAAGGCCCTCTAAAACTCACCCGCTTAAGTTTCTCCCCGCCGTGGCAGCAGCCCGGCGGGGGTTTCTTGTGCCCACTCACCGTCCGCTCACCCAGCTCCTCTTGGTTGGCCACACCCCTCGCCATCGGCCCGGGACGGGCGGGTGGTTCAATAGGAGCCATGCTCAATGTGCTCACCGGCTTCGGCGTTGTCGTCCTCATCATCGGACTCGGCTACGCCATTGGCCGCAAGCAGCTGCTGGGCCCCAAGGCGCTCTATCCGCTGAACATGTACGTGTTCTGGATCGCGCTGCCCGCCACGCTGCTGCGTTTCATGAGCCACGCGGACCTCGGGCAGATCTTCGGTCCCAACCTCGCGGTGGTGGCGATCAGCAGCCTGCTGACCGGATTCACGAGCTTCGCGCTCTTCTATTGGATTGCCCGGCGCACCGCCAAGGAATCCCTCATCGGGATGCTGGCAGCCAGCTACTGCAATGGCTCCAACCTGGGTATCCCGCTGGCCACCTACCTGCTGGACGACCCGACGCTGACGCTGCCGGTGGTCCTCTTCCAGGTGGGTCTCTACGCCCCCACCGCGGTACTGCTGCTGGATATCGCCGAGGAGCGCGGCTCGGGCGCGCAGTCGGACACGTCGCGTACCCGGCTGGCCCCGGCGGTGGCCTCGGCGCTGTTCAAGTCCCCCCTGCTGATTTCGGCTTTTGTCGGCATGATCCTGGCCTGGATGAACACTCAATTCGGCTTTGAGCTACCGGCGCTGATCGCGGACCCGATCGATCTGATCGCCCAGTCCATGGTCGCCGTGGCACTGGTGGTCTTCGGCATGTCCATGGCAGAGGTCAAGGTGCTGCAGCCGGGGAGCAGCCCGCGCAAGTCGGTGCTGGTGGCCTCCCTACTGAAGACGGTTCTGCACCCCACGCTGGCTTTCCTCGTCAGCACGCTGGTCTTCGGCGCAAGCGGGGAGCTGCTGCTGGCGATGGTGCTGATGGGGGCGCTGCCGACGGGGCAGAACGTATTCACCTACGCGCAGCGCTTCCAGACCCAGCAGGTGCTGGCCCGGGACACCGGCGTGGTGTCTACGGCGATCTCCCTGCCGATCATGGCAGGGATCGTGCTCCTCCTGGGCTAGCTTGGGTTAGCTGGGTCGGCCCCTCCCCTGGGCTGGCCGAAGCCAGCCCAGCCCCTCTGAAGGCGTTACTTCCAGATCAGCAGCGCATCGCCCTGGCCGCCGCCACCGCACAGGGAGACGGCAGCCTTTCCGCTGCCGCGGCGGTTGAGCTCGTGGGCTGCGGTGACGAGCACGCGGGCCCCGGAGCAGCCGATCGGGTGACCCAGGGAGATGCCACCGCCGTGGATGTTGGTCTTCTCCAGCGAGTAGTCCAGGTCCTTCAGGGACTGTGCGACGACGGCGCCGAAGGCCTCGTTGATCTCCAGGAAGTCCAGGTCCCCGGTCTCCCAACCGGCCTTGGCCAGGGCGGCCTTCACGGCCTGGGACGGCTGGGAGAGCAGCGAGGTGTCCGGGCCTGCGGTCTGCCCCGCTGCACCGACGGTAGCCAGGATATTCCAGCCCTTGGCCTCGGCGTTCTCGCGGGTGGTCAGCACCACGGCTGCCGCGCCGTCGGAGATCTGGGAGGAGGAGCCGGCGGTGATGGTGCCCTCCTTGCGGAATGCCGGACGCAGCTTGGCCAGGCCCTCCGCGGTGGTGCCCGGACGCACGCCCTCATCCTGGGAGACTGTGACGGTCTCCTTGCGGGTGGCGACCTCGATGGGGACGATCTCGTCAGAGAAGGTGCCCTCGGCGATCGCCTGCTCGGCGCGCTGGTGGGACAGCGCGGCGATGTGGTCCTGCTCCTCGCGGTTCAGGCCGGCGGCCTCGGCGTTCGCGTCGGTCTCCACTCCCATGGCGGTGCCCTGGACCGGGTCGGTGAGGCCATCGCGCTCGAGGGCGTCGTCCAGCCTCAGTTCGCCGAAGCCCTTACCGGCGCGTACGCCGGCGGCGAGGTGCGGGGCGTTGGACATGGACTCCTGACCACCGGCGACGACCACGGTGGCGTCCCCTGCCTTGATCATGCGGGCGGCGTTGATGATGGCGTCCAAACCGGACAGGCAGACCTTGTTGACGGTCATGGCGGGCACGTTCATGCCCAGCCCGGCGGCGACGGCGGCCTGCTTGGCCGGGTTCTGGCCCGCGGCGGCCTGGACGACCTGGCCCATGAGGACGTAGTCCACCGGCTCGGCGCCCACGCCGGAACGCTCGAGTACTGCGGAGATGGTGGCGGCGCCGAGGTCGACGGCGGTCTTGCGGGACAGCGCGCCGAGCAGTCGGCCTTGCGGGGTGCGGGCGGCGCCGACGATGACGACGTCTTGAGGGTGCTGGGTAGTGGTCATTTCGCGTCCTTCCTTATGTTGAGATCATTATTTCACGGCGCTACGGTAGCTCGCTGCGGTTCGGTTTTTAACGTCTTCTTCCGTGACCCCTGGGGCCAGCTCCACGAGCACCAGGCCGGATTCCTCCCGGTCGAAGACCCCGAGGTCGGTGATGATGCGGTCCACCACGCCGGTGCCCGTCAGCGGCAGGGTGATCTCGTCGACGATCTTGGAGTCCCCGGCCTTGGTGCAGTGCTCCATCAGCACGACGACCCGCTGGGCGCCCACGACCAGGTCCATCGCCCCGCCCATGCCCTTGACCATCTTGCCCGGCACCATCCAATTGGCGATGTCCCCGACGGCGTTGACCTCCATCGCGCCGAGGATCGCGACGTCGATCTTGCCGGAGCGGATCATCCCAAAGCTCAGGGCGGAATCGAAGTAGCTGGACCCGGGCAGCGCGGTGACCGTCTCCTTCCCCGCGTTGATCAGGTCCGGATCCGCCTCGCCCTTCTTGGGGTACGGCCCGATCCCCAGCAGGCCGTTCTCCGACTGAAGGGTGACCGTCACCCCCTCGGGCACATAGTTGGGCACCAGGGTGGGCAGCCCGATTCCGAGGTTGACGTATTGGCCATCCGAGAGTTCCTGGGCCGCACGGGCCGCCATCTGCTCGCGAGTCCAGCCCAGCTTCTGATCTTGAGTCGTTATCATCGGACCGTCTCCTTTTCAATCATCTTGTCTGCTGCCTGCTGGGGAGAAAGCTC
Organism: Candidatus Corynebacterium intestinavium; assembly: GCA_019120635.1. Lineage (GTDB taxonomy): Bacteria > Actinomycetota > Actinomycetes > Mycobacteriales > Mycobacteriaceae > Corynebacterium > Corynebacterium intestinavium. The sequence continues at coordinate 11,949 of DWUR01000112.1, forward strand.
CACGATGCGGTGGACGTAGACGCTGGGCAGGTGGATATCGTCCGGACCTAGCTCGCCCACAGGGACCACCTTTTCCGCCTCGACGATGCATACCTTTCCGCTCATCGCGGCCAGGGGGTTGAAGTTGCGGGCGGTCTCGTGGAACCGCAGGTTGCCTGCCTCGTCGGCTACCGCGGCCCGCACGAGCCCGAAGTCCGCCTTGATCGCGTGCTCGAGGACGTATTCCTCCCCGTCGATCTCCCTGGTTTCCTTCTTTGGGGACGCCACCGCCACGCCTCCCCCGGCGTCGTACTTCCAGGGCATCCCACCGTCGGCGACGACCGTGCCGACCCCGGTGCGGGTGTAGAAGCCACCGATCCCGGATCCCCCGGCGCGCAGCCTCTCGGCCAGCGTGCCCTGTGGGGTCAGCTCCACTTCCAGCTCGCCCTCCAGGTACTGGCGGGCGAACTCCTTGTTCTCCCCTACGTAGCTGGCGATGATGCGGCGCAGCTGGCGGGTACCCAGCAGCATCCCGAGTCCGCGGTTATCCAGGCCCGCGTTATTGCTCACCGCCTCCAGGTCCGTGGCGCCCTGGTCCCGCAGCTGTTCCAGGAGGATCTGCGGGATTCCGCACACTCCGAAGCCGCCGACCGCGATCGTCGCGCCGTTGGGGATATCGGCCACTGCGTCCGCGGCGCTTATCAACTTGGACATTTCCGCTCCTTGCTTAAAGTCTGCCTAAAGTCTTCTCTCGCGTGGTGGTGGGTGTTAGCCCCGGTCGTAAATGCCGAGCAGCTTGACGGCTTCCTCGCGCATGGCGACCTTGCGGACCTTGCCGGAGATCGTCATCGGGTAGGAGTCCACGATGTGGACGTAGCGGGGGATCTTGTGGTGGGCGAGCTGGCCCTCCGCGAACTTCTGGATGTCCTCCTGGGTCAGCGGCTTGGCACCGGGGTTCATAATGATCCAGGCCATGAGCTCCTCGCCGTACTTGTCGTCCGGCACGCCGATGACCTGCACATCCGCGATGTCCGGGTGGCGGTAGAGGAACTCCTCGATCTCCTTGGGGTAGAGGTTTTCCCCGCCTCGGATGACCATGTCCTTGATGCGGCCGGTGATGGCCACGTAGCCGTCCTCATCCATTAGCCCGAGGTCGCCGGTGAGCATCCAGCCGTCGTCGGTGATCGCCCCCGAGGTCTTCTCGGGCATGTCCCAGTAGCCCTTCATCACCGAGTAGCCGCGCACCAGCACCTCGCCCTGCTTGCCGCGCGGTAGGACCTCCCGGGTCTGCGGGTCCACGATCTTCAGCTCGAGGTGCGGGCCGACCTTGCCCACGGTGTTCACGCGCTTGTCGATGGGGTCATCGGGCAGAGTTTGGCAAGACACGGGCGCGGTCTCGGTCATGCCGTAGCAGATGCCGACCTCCCCCATGCCCATAATGTCGATGACCTCCTGCATGGTCTTCGAGGGGCAGGTGGTGCCCGCCATGACCCCGGTGCGCAGCGTCGACAGGTCGTACTTCTTCGGGTTCTTCTCCAGTTCTTGCAGTTCCGCCATGAACATGGTGGGCACCCCGTAGAGGCTCGTCGCCCGCCCGTGGTGCACCGCCTCGAGGGTCTGCTGTGGCTGGAAAGTCGGGCCCGGGATAATCGTCGCCGCGCCGCGCGCCATGGCTGCGAGGTTTCCGATCACCATGCCGAAGCAGTGGAAGAAGGGCACGGGGATGACCACGCGGTCCTCCTCCGTGTAGCTGAGGCGGTGGCCGATCATGTAGCCGTTGTTCAGGATGTTGCGGTGGGTCAGCGTCGCGCCCTTGGCCATGCCCGTGGTGCCGGAGGTGTACTGGATGTTGATCGGATCATCCGGGTCCAGTTCCTCGCGCACCGGGTTGAGGTCGAGGATCGCGTGGTTAGCCAGCTCGTCCCAGCGCTCGGAGCCGAAGAAGATGGTCTCCCGGTAGGCGCGGGAGAACTGCGGGGAGGCGGAGAAGACCATCTCCCGGTAGTTCGAGTCCTTGAACCGCCCGGCGGAGAACAGCGCCTTGACGTTGGACTGGTTCATCGCATAGATCAGCTCACGGTTGCGGTAGGTGGGGTTGATGCAGACCAACACGATGCCGATCTCGGCGGCCGCGAACTGGACCACCGTCCACTCCCAGCGGTTGGGGGCCCAGATACCGATGCGGTCCCCCTTGCGGTAGCCCGCAGCGTGCAGACCGGAGGCCAGCCGCAGCACCTTGCGGTGGAACTCTTCGTAGCTCAAGTGGATATCCCCGTAGAAATCGAGGACGGCGTCGCGGGAGGGGAACTTGTGAACCACCCGGGCCAGGGTTTGGCCGATGGTCTCGTCGAGCAGTTCGACGTCCTGGTTGCCGACCTCGTGGGAGAGCTTTGGGTCCAGGTCCGCAGGATTCGTTGAGATGGCATAGGGCCGGGGGACGAAAGTGCTAGTCATGATGACCTCCTTGGCGAGGAATGAGTGTGGTGGTTTCGCGTCTAGGGGGCGCGGTTGTCCGAAGGGCCGGTGCTGGATTGGGCTTGCCCCCTGCGGTGGATCACTTCGGCCTGTCGTAGCAGCGGGGCATCAATCATCTGCCCGTCCACGGCGAAGGCGCCGCTATTACTGCTGGCACCCCCGATGACCCGCGCGGCCCACTCCAGCTGTTCCTCGCTGGGTGCGTAGGCCTGCCGGATCGCGGGGACGAGGCCGGGGTGGATGCTGACGGTGGCGGCGAAGCCGCTGACCGCCGCGTCGACCGCCTCGGCCTTAGCCCCGGCGACGTCGGCGGTATCGGCGTGGATCGAGTCGAGGGCGACCTTGCCCGCAGCCGCGGCGTGTAGGAGCACCAGGGAGCGGACCAGCCGGGGCGCCTCCCGGTACCCGCCGGGGTGGCCTGAGGTTCCGCCGCCGGGGGTGGGCTTTTCCTCCGCTCCGTAGCGAGAGCTCGTGCCACCGATTGCCGCGGTGAGGTCCTCTGCTCCCCAGAACAGGGCCACGACCTGCGGGTCCGTCGCGATGGCCTGGAGGTTGACCACCCCGGCCGGGGTTTCGATCAGTGCGATGACCTGGACTTCATCGCTGGCGGCCACGGCGCCGTGCGGCTGGCTGGCGGCGTCCTGAAAAAAGGGGCCCTCCGCCTTGGGCAGCATGATTGTCCGCGCACCGCAGGCAGCGACGGCGGCCATGTCGGCGGCGAAGTCCTCGGAGCCGGCGGGGTTGACCCGGATGATGGTGCGCTCCGGGTCGAAGGTGCCCGACCGGAAGGCAGCGATGACGTGCTCACGGGCGGCGGGGCGCTGCTCGGCGCGGCAGCCGTCCTCGAGGTCGACGATCACGGCGTCCGACCGTTCGACGGCCTTGGCGAAGCGCTCGGGCCGGTCCGCGGGGGCGAACAGGAGCGCCGGCCCCGGGGGCAGCCAGGGGGTGGTTGGGGTGGACATTTACTCCTCCCCCGCTGGTCGGAACTGCATGAGGGTGCTGCGGACCGCCCGGCACACAACGTCGCCGTGCTGGTTGCGGCCGATGTGCTCCAGCTCCACGATTCCCTGGTTGGGGCGGGAGCGGGAGGGGCGCTTGCCCACACAGGTCGTCTCCGCGTAGAGCGTGTCGCCGTGGAATAGTGGTTGAGGGAAAGAAACTTCCTTAAACCCAAGGTTGGCCACGATCGTGCCCAGCGAGAGCTGGCTCACCGACAGTCCCACCACCGTGGAGAGGGTGAACATGGAGTTCACCAGCCGCTCCCCGCGGAAGCCCGGTTGCTTCGCGGCCCAGGCAGCGTCCAGGTGCAGCGGCTGGGTGTTCATCGTCTGCGTGGTGAACAGCGTGTTATCGGCCTCGGTGACGGTGCGCCCCGGCTGGTGCTGATAGGTCACGCCCTCCTCGAATTCCTCGAACCACAGGCCGCGCTGCACGACGGTGCGGCCCGGCGCGTTGTGCGTGTGATCGCTCATCTTTTCCTGCTCCTTGTCGGCTTATGCCTCGGGCCTTGCGGGACCCGGACTTTTGGGTGTCGGCGGTTGTTGGCTGGCCTAGAGGCCCAGGTGCTTGGCGATCAGCATGAGCTGCACCTCAGTGGTGCCCTCGCCGATCTCGAGGATCTTGGAGTCGCGGTAGTGGCGGGCCACGCGGTACTCGTTCATGAAGCCGTAGCCGCCGTGGACCTGGGTGGCGTCGCGGGCGTTGTCCATCGCCGCCTCGGAGGCGACGAGCTTGGCGATGGAGGCCTCCTTGGTGAAATCCTCCCCCGCCTGCATCTTCGCGGCGGCCGCGTACCAGGCCTGGCGGGCGGCGTAGGCGCGGGCCTCCATGCGGGCGATTTTGAAGCTCACCGCCTGGTACTCGCTGATCGCCTTGCCGAAGGCCGTGCGCTCCTTGGCGTAGCGCACGCACTCGTCCACGCAGCCCTGCGCCGCACCGGTGGCCAGCGCGGCGATCGCGATGCGGCCCTCGTCCAGGATGGATAGGAAATAGGAGAAACCCTTGCCGCGCTCGCCCAGCAGGTTGGCCTCGGGGACGCGCACGTCGTCGAAGGTCAACGGATGGGTGTCGGAGGCGTTCCAGCCGACCTTGTTGTAGGCGGGTTCGGCGGTGAAGCCCGGGGTGCCGGAGGGCACGATGATCGCGGAGATCTCCTTCTTGCCGTTATCGCGCGTGCCGGTGACGGCCGTGGCGGTGACGAGCTTGGTGATGTCGGTGCCGGAGTTCGTGATGAACTGCTTCGAGCCGTTGATGACCCATTCGCCGCCGTCCAGCTTCGCGGTGGTCTTCGTGCCACCCGCGTCCGAACCGGCCTCTGGCTCGGTCAGCCCAAAGCCGGCCAGGCCCTTGCCGGCGACCAGGTCGGGCAGGTACTGCTGCTTTTGCTCCTCGGAGCCGAATCGGTAGATCGGCATGATTCCCAGGGACACCCCGGCCTCGAGGGTGATGGCGACGGATTGGTCGACCCGGGCGAGTTCCTCGAGCGCCACGCCCAGGGCCATGTAGTCGCCGCCCATGCCGCCGTATTCCTCGGCGATCGGCAGGCCGAACAGGCCCATCTCCCCCATCTGCTTGACGACCTCATAGGGGAATGTGTGGTCGCGGTCGTGCTGGGCGGCGACCGAGTCCACGACGGTGTTGGCAAAGTCCTCTACGCCCTTGCGCAGTTCCTGCAGTTCCGGAGTGAGAATGCTCATGATTTTCGATCCTTTCGCGTTGTGGTGCTCTTGGTTGTTGGGTGTAGTTGGTGTGTTTAGTCGGCGTCTTCGTCCGCAGCGGCGTCCGTGTTTGTGTCCGTATCGGGATCTACCTCGGCGAGGACGTCACCGGTGGAGACCATGTCGCCAACTGAGACGTTGATGCTGACCACGCCGCTGTAGGCCGCGGTGAGGGTGTGCTCCATTTTCATGGCTTCCATGACGATGACCGCCTCGCCCTCGGCGACCGTGGCGCCGTCTGCCACCTCGACCGCGATGACCGTGCCGGGCATCGGGCTGGTGATCGGGGTGTCCCCCGCCTGGTCCTGTGCATCGGCCGCGGTGCCGTGGAATTCTCGCAGCGTGAACGCCCCGTGGGGGCCGAAGACGTGCTCCCCAATCACGCGCCACCGCTGGGCCGTGCCCTCGTCGATGCGCAACCGCAAATCCGGGGTGGGGACCGGGGAGCCCAGCACGGTGACGTCGAAGCTCACGGTCTCGCCCTCGACGGCCTCTTCCGAGCCGCCGGGGACTGCCTGGGCAGCGTCTTCCACCTGCGCGGTCCACACCCGCTCGCCGGGGTTGTGCTCCCCGTCGCGGGGGCTCAGGGTGACCCGGCGCGGGCCGCGCTCCGAGCCATCGTCGAAGCTGTAGACCACCGGGGCTGGCTTGCGGGCGCCGCGCCAGGAGTCCGCGCTGGTCCACTGGCTGCCCAGCGGGGACCGTGGCGTGGCGGGGCCGTGGGGATCGGTCTCCCCCGCAGCAGTGCCCGACGCGGCGAGAATCTTGTGCAGGGCGGCCACGGCGAAGGCGGCTGCCGGAGTCGGCGTGGGCTCGTAGCCACCGACGATCCGGTCGAGCAGGCCCGTGTCGAGCCGACCGTCGATGACGTCCGGGTAGGTGACGAGGAAGCGGTTGAAGTCCAGATTCGTCGTCAGCCCGTCGATGACCGTCTCACCCAGCGCCTTGTCGAGCCGCTCGAGCGCCACCTGGCGACTGGGTGCCCAGGTGATGAGCTTGGCCAGCATCGGGTCGTAGTCCGAGCCAACCACCTGGCCGGCTTGCACTCCCGCATCCACGCGCACACCGGAGCCAGTCGGCCAATGGAGCTCCTCGATGCGCCCGCCCGTCGGCAGGAACCCGCCGGCCGGATCCTCGGCATAGACGCGCGCTTCCACCGCGTGCCCGTCGAGCCGGATATTCTCCTGGCTCATCGGCAGCTCCTCGCCCATGGCGATGCGGATCTGCCACTCCACCAGGTCCACGCCCGTCACCAGCTCGGTGACCGGGTGCTCCACCTGCAGGCGGGTGTTCATCTCCATGAAGAAGAAGCGATCCGGCTGCTTCGCGGAGACGATGAACTCCACGGTGCCCGCGCCGCAGTAGCCCGCCGCTCGCGCCGCGTCGCAGGCGGCCTGCCCGATTTCGGAGCGGGTCTTCTCGTCCAGCAGGGCGGACGGCGCCTCCTCGATGACCTTCTGGTGGCGGCGCTGCAAGGAACACTCACGCTCCCCGAGGTGGATGACGTTGCCGTGGGAATCCGCGACGATCTGCACCTCGATGTGGCGCGGCGTGTCCACGAAGTGCTCCATGAATAGCGCGTCGTCACCGAAGGAGCTGGCGGCCTCGCGCCGGGCCGAGACCAGCGTTTTCGCGAGGTCCTCGATCCGCTCCACGCGGTGCATTCCCTTGCCACCGCCGCCGGCGGAGGGCTTGATCAGCACCGGGAACCCGATGTCGGGCGCGGCATCGATGATCTCCTGGTCAGTCAGGCCCGGCCGGGAGATCCCCGGGACGGTGGGAACGTCTCGGGACTCGACGGTCGCGCGGGCCGTGATCTTGTCTCCCATCTTCTCGATGGATTGGGCGGGCGGGCCGATGAAGACGATTCCCTCCTCCTCGCAGCGCTGCGCGAAGGCCGCGTTTTCGGAGAGGAAGCCGTAGCCCGGGTGAATCGCGCCGGCCCCGGCGGACTTCGCCGCCGCGATGACCTTGTCGATATCGAGGTAGGACTGGCCGGCTGGTGCCGGCCCCAGCCAGACGGCGTCGTCGGCGAGGTGGACGTGCGGGGCGTGGACGTCGGCGTCCGAATATACGGCGACGGCTCGCAGCCCGAGCTCGTGAACGGTGCGGATGACGCGGCAGGCGATCTCACCGCGGTTGGCGATCAGCACGCTGTCGAAGAGCTTCGTCAGCGCCCGCGACGTGTCAGGGTTGGCAAGTGTGGACGTCATGGTTGCTCCTTTGGTGTCTTACATGCGGAAGATGCCGAAGCCTTGCGGGGTGCGCGGCGCCTGGGCACAGATGTCGAGAGCCATGGCCAGCGTCCGGCGCGTGTCGGCCGGGTCGATGACTCCGTCGTCCCACAGCCGAGCGGTGGAGTACCAGCATGTGGACTTTTCCTCGAACATGTCCTTGATCGGCTGCTCGAAGGCCTCCTGCTCCGCCGCGGACCACTCGCCCCCGTTGCGCTCGATCTGGGAGCGCCGGACGGTGGACAGTGTCATGGCCGCCTGGGCCCCGCCCATCACCGAGATCCGGGCGTTGGGCCACATCCACAGGAAGCGCGGGCTATAGGCGCGGCCGCACATCGAGTAGTTGCCCGCTCCGAACGCTCCTCCCGTGACGACGGTGAGCTTGGGTACCGAGGCGGTGGCGACGGCGTTGACCATCTTCGCCCCGTGCTTTGCGATGCCACCCTCCTCGTACTGTCGCCCCACCATGAAGCCGGTGGTGTTCTGCAGGAAGACCAGGGGGATGTTGCGCTGCTCGCACAGCTCGATGAAGTGTGCACCCTTCTGGGCTGCCTCGGCGAAGATGATGCCGTTATTGGCGATCACGCCCACCTCGTGACCTTCGATCCGGGCGAAGCAGGTGGTGATGCTCGCCCCGAATTCTTCCTTGAACTCCTGGATGCTTCCCTCGTCGGTGAGGGTGGTGATGAGTTCGTGGACGTCGTAGGGAATCTTCGGGTCGGTAGGAACGATGTCGTAAATATCCTCCTGCGGCCGCGGCGCGGGCACGGCAGGACCCTTCTGCCACGACGGCGAGGTGCTCTCCGGGAGGGTGGCCACGATGCGGCGCATGCGGCGCAGGGCGTCCTCGTCGTCGCTGGCGAGGTGATCCGTCACGCCGGAGATGCGGGAGTGCATCGCACCGCCGCCGAGCTCCTCCGGGGTGACATCCTCGCCGGTAGCGGCCTTGACCAGGGGTGGGCCAGCCAGGAAGATCGTGCCCTGGTTTTCGACGATGACGTTTTCGTCCGACATGGCCGGCACGTAGGCGCCACCGGCGGTGCAGGCCCCGAGCACGGCGGACAGCTGCGGGATTCCCTTGGCGGACATGTTGGCCTGGTTGTAGAAGATGCGGCCGAAGTGGTCGCGGTCTGGGAATACCTCGTCCTGCTGGAGCAGCATCGCCCCGCCCGAGTCCACGAGGTAGATGCAGGGCAGGTGGTTTTCTTCGGCGATCTCCTGGGCCCGCAGGTGCTTCTTCACGGTCATCGGGTAGTAGGTTCCACCCGATACGGTCGAGTCGTTGGCGGAGATCATGCACAGTCGGCCCTCAACCAGCCCTACTCCCGCGATGATTCCCGCGGCCGGCGCCTTGCCGTTGTACATGTCCTCGGCGGCCAGTGGCGCGATTTCGAGGAAGGGACTGCCCGGGTCCAGCAGGGTGTTGATCCGGTCTCGGGGCAGCAACTTGCCTCGGGAGAGGTGGCGCTCCCGCGCCCGCTCCCCTCCCCCTCGGGAGGCTCGCGCCAGGCGCTCCTTGAGCTCGGCGACGAGTTCCTGGTGGCTTTCCGGGGCGTGTTCCACGGTGGTGGGTTCAGCGACTGTCGTCATCGTGTGTTCCTCCGCTTGGTGTCGGATGGCCCTGCCCTGCTACCCCGGGTCTCCCCCTTGGGGCAGAAGAGTTAATGGCCATTAACTGACATTAAGCACAGACTAGCTGAAGTGACGTAGGCCACACATTACTTTTGTGAAAGAATTTTTGAACCTAGCGCCCACCTAGGTGCGTTTTCGCAGCTCAGCGCCCGAAAACTATCGGGAAAATATTCCCAACAACCCCCTTGAAACGCCGGTTTAGCGCATTCCCACGGCAGACTCCGCAAGGTGCACAGCGGTCTGGCGCGCCAGGGCCGGCGAGGCCCACCCCCGGGTCAGCTCCAGGGAGTTGATCTGCCCGACCAGCAGCTGGGCCGCCACCCTCCCCGCGGTCCCCTCGTAGCGCGGATCGTAGCTGGCCAGCGCCTCGGCCACCATCTTCAGGATCGCCCCCTGGGTGCGCCGCACGCGCTCGCACCCCTCCTCCGCCATGCGGAACAGCTCGCGAGCATGGAGCCTGATCAGCTCGGGTTCCGTCATCGCGAAGTCGATCTGCAGGTGAATGAGCGCCTGAAGGCGTTCCCGCGGATCGGTAAGCCCGCGGGTGATGGCCCTGGCCTCCTCGAGTAGCTTTTCAGAGATGCCAGTCATGAGGTCGGTGAGGATCTCCTCCTTGCTGGAGAAGTATCGATAGACGGCCGGACCGGATATCCCGGCTGCTTCCCCCAGATCCTCCAGCCGCATAGCATGGAAGCCCTTGTCCGCCATGATCTTCGCCGCCGCGCGCAGCAGCTCCATCCGGCGCTTCGCCTTCGCCGCTTGGCGCTGGTTGAGGCCGGTGACATCTGGTTCTGCGAGGTAGTAGCCGCTCATATTGTTCAACCATATCGGTTAGTAACGATTCACTGAAGTGTTTTTAGGGAAAATCGACCCACCCGCGGCGAACAGCAGAAAACCCGCGCTGCGCAAAGCAACGCGGGGTTCCCAACAGTTCACTTGTCGAATCCACGCAGCGAAACCGCGAAAAACCACTAAGATCCGGGCTTCGCTGCGTAGATCCGGCTGCGTGAAGCGCCGGATCTAGCTGTTAGTGCGAGAAGTGGCGCTCCCCGGTGAGATACATCGTCACGCCCGCCTTCGTGGCGGCCTCGATGACCTCAGCGTCGCGGACGGAACCACCCGGCTGGACGACGGCGCGCACGCCAGCGTTGGCGAGCACCTCGAAGCCATCAGCGAATGGGAAGAAGGCGTCGGACGCGGCGACCGCGCCCTTGGCGCGCTCGGCGCCGTCGGACAGGGTGTTAGCGCGCTCCACGGCGAGCTTCGCAGCGTCCACGCGGTTGACCTGCCCCATGCCCACGCCCACGGTCGCACCGTCGGCGGCGAGCAGGATGGCGTTGGACTTCACGGCGCGCACGGAGCGCCACGCGAACTCCAGCTCGGCGAGGGTGGCCTCGTCGGCCGGCTCGCCGGCAGCCAGCGTCCAGTTGGCCGGGGCGTCGCCCTTGGCGTCGATGACGTCGCGCTCCTGCAGCAGCAGCCCGCCGGAGATCGGGCGGGACTCGATGGTCGCGCGGGTCGGGGCGGCGGCCTTTAGGATGCGGATGTTCTTCTTCTGGCTCAGGATCTCGATCGCGCCGTCCTCGTAGTCCGGGGCGACGATGACCTCGGTGAAGATCTCCGCGACCTGCTTGGCCATATCCACGCTGACCGGGCGGTTGACGGCGATGACCCCACCGAAGGCGGACATCGGGTCACAGGCGTGCGCAGCACGGTGGGCGGCGGCGATGGACTCCTCGGACACGGCGATGCCACACGGGTTAGCGTGCTTGATGATCGCGACGGCCGGTCGCTCGTGGTCCCAAGCGGCGCGCCACGCGGCGTCGGCGTCCGTGTAGTTGTTGTAGGACATCTCCTTGCCGTGGAACTGCTCAGCCTGTGCCAGGCCCGGCTCCTCACCCGGCGCGGTGTAGACCGCGGCCTTCTGGTGCGGGTTCTCGCCGTAGCGCAGGTCGTGGGCCTTCTCGTAGGAGGCACCGGACCACGCCGGGAACTGCTCGTCGTCCCCGCCGACCTGGGCGGTCAGCCAGCTGGCCACCGCGACGTCGTAGGAGGCGGTGTGCTGGAAGGCCTTCATGGCCAGCTCGGTGCGCTGCGCGAGGGTGAAGCCACCCTCCTTCGCAGCGGCGACGACGTCGTCGTAGCTGGTCGGGTCCACGACCACACCGACGGAGGCGTGGTTCTTCGCGGCGGCGCGCACCATCGACGGGCCACCGATGTCGATCTGCTCGATGACCTCGTCGTAGGAGGCCCCGGAGGCGACGGTCTGGGTGAACGGGTAGAGGTTCACGACCACCAGCTCGAAGGGCTCGATCTCCAGCTCCTTGAGCTGATCGAGGTGGTCCTGCTTGCGGGTGTCGGCGAGGATGCCGGAGTGCACGCGCGGGTGCAGGGTCTTCACGCGGCCCTCGAGGACCTCCGGGAAGCCGGTGAGCTGTTCCACCTCGATGACGGGCACGCCCGCATCAGCGATCTTCTTCGCGGTCGAGCCGGTGGAGACGATCTCCACCCCGGCGGCGTGCAAGCCCTGCGCGAGCTCCTCCAGGCCAGTCTTGTCGTACACGCTGACCAGGGCGCGGCGGATGGGCTTGCGCTCGCCGGTTGCCTGCGCTGGGTTCTTAGAATTCGAAAGTTCAGTCATTGCTGCTGATCTGGGCCTTTCGTCCCTCGATGGTGAGTCCGTTTCCTGCGATCTCGTGCAGGACCTGCACGATCAAACGCCGCTCCACGTGCTTAATTTTTTCGTGCAACGTCTCCACTTTATCGCTTGGGTGCACGTTTACCGCTTCCTGCGCCACGATCGGGCCGGAATCAACCCCGGCGTCGACCACGTGAACGGTGGATCCGGTGACTTTCACGCCGTATTCGATGGCGTCCACGACCGCCTGCGCGCCCGGGAAGGAGGGCAGCAGCGCGGGGTGGGTGTTGATGATGCGCCCCGGGAAGCGGTCCACGACCTCGGCGCCGATGATGCGCATGAACCCGGCGGAGACGATGAGGTCGGCGTCCCAGCTTTCCAGCGCGGCGATGAGGTCGCGGTTCCACTGCTCGCGGTCGGTGACCTTCGGGATGTACTCCACCTTGAAGCTCGGCAGGCCTGCCTTCTCGGCCCGCTCAAGTGCGGTGCAGTCGCGGTCCGCGCCGATGGCGAGCAGCTCAACCTTCGCGGGGTCCAGGTTGTCGATGAGGGACTGGACGAGCGTGCCGGAGCCGGAGGCCAGCGCGACGATGCGCAGCGGCCGGCCCTGGGACGCGGGCAGAGTGGTGTGGAAGTTCTGACTCATTAGTTCTCCTCGTTCTCGCCGGTCTCGCCGTCGGCGTCGTCCTCGTTGTCGACGTCCGCGTTCTTGGGCTCGTCGTTTTCTTCGTCTTCTTCTTCGGCGGCGACCTCGTCGTCGACATCGACGTCAGCGCCCGCGTTGTCGACCTCTTCGCCTTCTTCGTCTTCTGCTGCGGCGTCAGCGGCTTCCTCCTCGTCGAAGGATTCTTCTTCCCCATCGTCGGAGGTGGTGCCTTCGCCCTCGACGTCCTCCCCCTCGGCGACGTCCTCGCCTTCACCGTCGTAGTCAGCGGACTCGTCCTCATACTCGGCGTCCTCGTAGTCGGTGTCGTCGGCAGGGGCGACCTCGTCGGCCGGGACTGCCTCGGTGACAGCGGCACCGGCGCGGGAGAGGAACCACATCAGCACGGTGGCGGGCAGCAGCAACCAGGCGCCAGCCTCAATGGCCGCGAGCCACGGCAGCGGCCCGGTGACGCCGACGGTGCCCAGCACGCCGCGCGCCAGCCACGCACCAATGAAGGCGAAGATCAGGGCAGCGACCCCTGCGCCCAGGCCGGTGAAGACCGGGGACTCCACGTAGCTGCGCTGGCGCACGAAGCGGTAAACCGTGGCCACGGCGACGATCGCTGGGATCGCCAGCAGGAACGGCCCGCCCGGGATGGGCGCGTTCGGGGCGGCGGCCAGGATCGGCAGCGGGGGCAGCTCGACGTTGGTGATATTGAATAGGCTGAACAGACCAAAGCCGAGGTTGTACTCCCCGCCCAGCAGGACGGCCGCCGCGCCGATGATGATGTTCGGCAGGTAGAGCAGCGCCAGAAGGGTCAGGCCCACGCCAGGCCAAAAGCCCGGCGCGATCTCGTAGGCCGCGCGGACGGCGGACCAGTTGCCGATCAGGGCGATCACGACGCCCAGTAGACCGGCTGCGCACATCCAGCCCAGGAAGTTCCGGGCCAGACGGACGGATTCCACGGGCCAAGTCGGCCAGTGGCGGCGCATCAGCAGGGCCCGCCAGATGCGGCCCCTCATGCCGATGGCCACGGCAAGCCCGTTAACAAGGAAGGTGTTCAGCAGGGCCCGCCCCAGGTGGGGCGCCTGGACATCGAAGACGCGGCCAGCATCCAGGAGCATGAGCCAGGCGATGAGGGTCAGCACCAATGGCAGGCCGATCCCAAGGGTGGCGAAGACCCTTAATCCTCGGACGCTGACCTTATCCCCCAGCGCCTTCGTGATGCGGCGGGAGTGCCCGAGGATCACCGCGATCGCGGGAAGTAGTGGGACGAAGCCCAGCTCTACGCCCTGCATTTTCAGCGGGGCGGCGTTCGCCACCATCCAGACGCTGGCGAGGACGCTGGGCACCATCGAGAACTTCGCGCCGATGCCCACGATCACCGCGAAGGTCAGGGCGATCGCGATCGTGACCCCGTGGTTGGCCAGCAGGGTGGGCAGGAAACGCTTGATGTGGGGGCGCCACAATTCCCAGCGGTGCTTCAGTCCCGCTCCCCTGCCCGGCTGCTGTCGTTGGCCGGTGCGCGGGACGGTGCGCTCACCGCGCTCCGAGCGGTGGAAGCGCTCCTGGGAACTGTGACCAGCCACGGAGCGCCCGGCCGGGGTGGCCTGAATAGACGACGGGCGCGCCGGCGGGCGCCGGCGGGGACCGGCCGGGCGGCGGCCCGCCTGGCGGGCGGCACTGCGGCGCGGTCTGGAACGAGGGTTGTCGGCTTGTCTACTCACATTGTCTATTGTGCCTGCCCCTGCCCGCACTGCGACATTCACGGCGCTTTCCGGCGTTTCCGGGTGAACACCGGGTGAACCCCGCGTGACTACTTCCCTGGTCGGCGCCAGAGAGGGGGGCGAAGGCCTGGAAACGCAGGCGCGAAAAGTGTGACTTTACCCACCTTTTCGGGTGTGCTTCGCCAACACAGGGCTTAAAAACGCCGCATTGAATCGAAGAAAAGATGCCGTGAACTGCACGTTTAAGGTGCCCCTCAGTCATGACCCCGCCCGCCACAACAGTCACAGTGTTCACTTATTGTTATATTCCCGCAATATTGGTTGAAAGATACGGAAGGAAACAATAGAGTAACTCTCGTTCATAACGATCTGGTTACGAAAACCAGCGAGTAAATCACAGTCTCCAAAGCTTGAAAGGGCAAGGAACGTGCAGAAGACCTCCAGCACCCGGCGCGTTGGCCAGCACCGCAAGGTAGATAACAGCGCCAAGCGCCGTCTCGCATTGGTCGCCGTTGCAACGGGTGCCGTCTCCACGGCTGGCGCCGCAGGCGCCACCGCTGGCGCTCAGCAGGCAAACTCCGCTACCCCAGCTGATGGCACCATCGAGCTGGCCGCTGACTCCTCCTTCCTGGCCCAGGAAGCCGGGGGCAGCTCCGAGGCAGACGCCCCGCGCATCCTGGAGGTCCCGCAGCTGCAGGAGACCACCGCGGACTTGTCCGCCCAGCTTTCCTCCGCTCTGGAGTTCGCGAAGCAGCGCGCCGCTGCCGACGCTGCATCCCGCGCCCCGCAGGCCGCTAAGCCGGCCGAGGGCTCCTTCACCTCCGGTTTCGGCGCTCGTTGGGGCACCAACCACAACGGTGTCGACATCGCCAACGCTATCGGCACCGCAATCCGCGCCGTCAAGGACGGCACCGTCATCGACGCTGGCCCGGCCTCCGGTTTCGGCAACTGGGTGCGCATCAAACACGACAACGGCGACATCACCGTCTACGGCCACATCGCCACCATCGACGTCTCCGTCGGTGACCGCGTGACCGCCGGCCAGAAGATCGCCGGCATGGGCAACGAGGGCTTCTCCACCGGCCCACACCTGCACTTCGAGATCCACCCGAACGGCTCCGGCCCGATCGACCCGGTGCCGTGGCTGCGTGACCTGGGCATCGAGATCTAACTCGACTCATACGCGAAAAGCTCCCACCCTCTGCACGGGGTCGGGAGCTTTTCTTCTTGTTATACGACCACTCTGGGATTGCTAGAGCAACGTTAGAGCGACCACTCTGAGTTTGTTAGAGCGGCCGCCCTGAGGCTGCTATAGAGCACGCTCTAGGGCGGTGTCACCCCCTAGAGCTTCTCCATCGGCACGCCGCCGAAGAGCATGAGGCGCACGGTGCCGCGACTGCCGAAGTCGATCATGACGGTGGTGTGACTGCCCGCCCCGTCGACGCTCTTGACGGTGCCGAGTCCGTACTTATCGTGGTTGACGCGGTCGCCCACGGCCAGCTCCAGAGGCTTGCCGCTGCGGTCGGTGGCCTTCTTCTTGGCCTTCGCGCCCGCACCCTTGCCCGCGGGCTTACCCGGCCGGAAGCCTGTGGAGTTACCACCGGAACCACCGGCCGAGCCACTTCCTGCAGAACTAAATCCGGAACCTGCACGGCCCGCACCAAAGGTGCGCCCACCATCGAAACCGTCACTGCGGCTGCTGTAGCTACCAGAACCACCGGAACCCCATCTGCCGGAGCGGCCCCAGCCTCCTGAGTAACCAGAACCCCCGCCGAAGCTGGAACCATCGGCATAGCCACCACTGCCCCAGGAGCCTGCCCAGTCCGGTTCCTCGCGGAGCCACTCCACCAGTTCCTCGGGCACCTCGGAGAGGAAGCGCGAGGGCGGGTTGTTCACCGGTGCACCCCAGCCGGAGCGGGTGATCGCGCGGCAGATGTAGAGCTTTTCCTTCGCGCGGGTAATGCCCACGTAAGCCAGGCGCCGCTCCTCGGCGAGCTCGGTGGGGTCGCTGAGCGCACGCATGTGCGGGAACTGGCCGTCCTCCCAGCCGGTGAGGAAGACCACCGGGAACTCCAGCCCCTTGGCAGTGTGCAGGGTCATCAGCGTGATCTGGCCAGCACCTTCCTCCGGGATCTGGTCGGCGTCGGCGACCAGGCTGACCCGCTCCAGGAAGGCCTGCACGCTTCCCAGCGGCGCCTCGCCCTCGTCGAGCATCGCGTCGGCGACGTCCTGTGTGAGCTGCACCTCGGGCTGTACGGCCTTGCCGGCGGGCATCTCCTCGTAGGCCTTCTGGTGGGCGGCCTCCTGGCTGAACTCGTGGCCCACGCTGATCAGCTCGTTGACGTTATCCAGCCGGGTCTGGTCCTGCGGGTCGTTGGATTTCTCCAGCTCGGCCCGGTAGCCGCTCTGCTCCACGATGGCAGCGATGATCTCCCCCAGGTCCGGCAGGCCGAGCGGGCTGCCGTCGGAGGCTCGCAGCTCCGCATCCTCAACCGTCTTTCGCAAGCCGTCCATCATGCTGAGGAAGCCCGCGATGGCGTTGCGACCACGCCCGCCGAGCCGGGCGACCTTATCCTCGGTGGCGTCGCGCAGCCCCTGCGCGAAGCTCACGCCCTGCGCTTCGGCGTGGACGGTGACCTGCGCGAGCGCCCGGTCGCCGATGCCGCGCCGCGGGGTGTTGATGATGCGGCGCAGCGCGACCGTGTCCTCCGGGTTATCGAGAACCTTGAGGTAGGAGACGATGTCGCGGATCTCCTTGCGCTCGTAGAAGCGGGTGCCGCCCACCACCTTGTAGGGCAGCCCGGAGCGCATGAGCACGTCCTCCAACGCGCGGGAGGCGTTGTTGGTGCGGTACATGATGGAGATGTCCCCGTAGGCCACGCCCTCGTCGACGAGCCGGTCGATCTCGCCTGCGATGAAGCGGGCCTCGTCGTGCTCGTTATCAGCCACGTAGCCTGCGATCTTCTCGCCCTGACCGAGGTCGGTCCACAGCTTCTTGGGGCGACGCTCGGTATTGCGGTCGATCACGGCATTCGCCGCGGAGAGGATGGTCTGCGTGGAGCGGTAGTTCTGCTCCAGGAGGATGGTGTGGGCGTTCGGGTAGTCGCGCTCGAATTCCTCGATATTGCGGATCGTCGCGCCACGGAAGGCGTAGATGGACTGGTCCGCGTCACCCACCACGGCGAGCTCGCCACCCCCGCTACCCTCCTCGCCGACGAGGGTGGAGACCAGCACGTATTGCGCGTGGTTGGTGTCCTGGTACTCGTCGACGAGCACGTGGCGGAAGCGGCGGCGGTAGTGTTCGGCGACCTGCGGGTTGTTGCGCAGGATGCCGACGACCTCGCCGATCAGGTCGTCGAAGTCCACGGCATTCGCCGCCCGGAGCCGCTTTTGGTAGTCCGCGTACAGGGAGGCGACGGTCCGCTTGTGGAAGTTGCTGTCCGCGTCTGCCTCAGACTTCGCAGTAGTAGGCCCGACGAGCTCGTTCTTCCAGTTGCTGATCGTGGAAAGCACGCCGCGGGGCGCAAACTCCTTGACGTCCAGGTTGTGGTCCTTGATGACCATGGTGATCAGGCGCTTGGAATCATCCGAGTCGTAGATCGTGAAGTTGGTATTCAGCCCCGCCACGAGGTGGGCGTTGCTGCGCAGGATGCGCACGCACATGGAGTGGAAGGTGGAGACCCACATCCGCTCGGCGGCGGGACCAACGAGGTCGGCGACGCGCTCGCGCATTTCCGCCGCAGCCTTATTGGTGAAGGTGATCGCGAGGATCTGCCAGGGCGCGACACCGGTGGATAGCAGCCAGGCGATGCGGCGGGTCAGCACGCTGGTCTTGCCTGATCCCGCGCCCGCGACGATGAGCAGCGGGCTGCCGGTGTGCTGCACGGCTTCCTTCTGCTGCGGGTTGAGCCCGGCGAGCAGCTGCTCGCGGTTGTCCGGGGCGTGACGCCGGTCGAAGGGGCTCGCTGCCCGTGTTTCAGGACGTCGGTTCCCGCCGCTTGCGGCCCCCAGGAAGTCGTCGACGTCCCCGGTGCGCCGTGTCTGCGATGGCTGTGGCTGGCTCGACGACTGCGCGCGGGCATCCTCGCCCTGCGCACCCGGCTGGGTCGCGGCCTCGTTCATGAGCGCGACCAGCTCCTCGTAGCCCGCGGGCGGGGCGTCCTCCGGGGGCGGAACTGCATCGAATTCAGGGTCGAACTCCGGCTCTGGCAGCGGCAGTTCCTCGGCCTGTTCTGCCTCCGGTCCGCCCGCACCGGCGGCGGGCTGCTCGCCGGCGTGGCTGGCCGCCTGGTCCGCCGGACGTGCGGTACCAGGGGTCATGGGAAAGAGGCTGTCTTGCTCATCAGGAGTGTTCATCGTCTACCAGGCTAGTAGATACCCCAGACACGGCTGCGCGACGTACAATCAAAGCTATGACTAGCGAAGATGGCGCAGCGATGAGCCCCGGCATCGGGGATGGGCCGGAGGTTCCGGCTAAGGACTTCGAGGTGCGCATGCCCTCGGGTACCGATGATCCGCTCTCCGATGAGGAGATTCAGAAATATCGCCAGGAGATCAACCGGATGGACCGGACGATTATCGATGCGATCCATCGCCGTTCCGCCGTCTCGAAGGCCATCGGCAAGACCCGCCTGGGCTCCGGCGGCACCCGCCTGGTCTACACCCGCGAGGTGGCGATCATTAACCAGTTCCGCGAGGAGTTCGGCTCCGAGGGCGTGGAGATCGCCAAGGCGCTGCTGCAGCTCGGCCGAGGCCGGCTGGGCTAGCCCTGCCCTTCACACCCTGAGGCCTTGCGCAACCTGACCCAATGCGCAGCTACCCCCGACGATGTGTCGTCGGGGGCAGCTTTATAACCGAGGGTCCTGCGCGCGCTTGGGCGTCAGGGAGGTTGCTGTGCGCCGGTACGCCAGTGCTGTGCCACCAGCGTTTTCCGCGAACGCTATCCGTTAGGGCAGGCGGAAGCCCGCGCCGGAACCGCCGAGCGCGTTCATGTCCGCCGCGATGGCGTCCCAGGTGGTGGAGACCGCCGGGGAGTGCAGTGGGCCCTGCAGCGGGGTGGTGCAGCTCGGCAGCGGCTGGAAGCCACCGTTGAGGATGCCCACCAGGCGACCACCCGCGTAGACGGGCGCGCCGGAGTCCCCGAGGGAGGCGCAGATGTGGCTCACGAAGGTCTGGCCAAGCTGCCCCAGCACCGGCCCACACTTGGTGCCGGTGGTTACGCCGGTCTTGCATGCCGCATTCGGCACAGCAGGCGCCGGGCCACCGATTCGGTTCAGCGCCACGCGGCCGTAGTTCCGGGTCAGCTGCACGTCGGGGCGCAGGCGGATGACGGAGTAGTCCAGGTTGCCGAACTTCACGACCTTGCCGATCACACCGGCCTCGGGGGCGTCGAGGGAGCGCACCGGGCTACCCGGCACGCCACAGTGGGCGGCGGTGATTCCCACCTTGTTGCCCGCAGTATCAATGCCCGTCACCGAGAGGGTGCAGATGCTGTCGCCCACCATGATTGGGGTGGATGGCCCCAGCAGAGCGCGGGGCTTGATGCGCTGCTGCTCAGCCGGCGCGGTGGGCGAGGTGAAGTAGTGACCCGGCACGCGGTGCGGGCCCGGCTGACCGGTGGAGGTGAGTGCTGCGTCGAGGGATCCCATCGGGTTGGCCGCCGCCTGCCCGGCCGCACCGACGCCCAGCCCGGCAGCCATGCCGAGGCTGGCGAGCAGGCCCGCCGCACCTCGCAGGATGCGCCCGCGCAGGGTGCGGTGGTGGCGGGCATGGGTGCGGCTGGTGCGCTGCATGGCGTGTTCCTTATGTGACAGGTGGGGCTCGATTCCCCCTAACCATAGCGCCCGCACTAGACACCGCCTACGCCAACGCGCATGGCGGGCCCGGCACTACCCCCCCCAACAGCACCCCACCCCATAGTTCAACACGTTGAACTTGGTGATTCATTGAACTGAACACTATTCTCGGCTGCCATGAGCATTAGCGTCCAGAACCTGAGCGTGAGCTACGGCGCGAACACCGCAATTCGGAACATCAGCTTCGCCCTCGACTCCCCCGGCATGCACGGCATCATCGGCCCCAACGGCTCGGGCAAATCCACCCTCATGAAGGCGATGCTCCAGATCCTGGACAAACACCACGTCCACGGCACAGGCGCCACCGGCGCCCCTGCCGGCTACCCTGTCACCCTCGACGGCAAGAACCCCGCCGAGCAGCGCCAAAAAATCGCCTATATCGAGCAGCGCTCTGACCTCGACCGCAACTTCCCCACCAGCGTCTTCGACACCGTCCTGATGGGCACCTACCCGCGCCTGGGGCTTTTCCACCGCCCCGGCAAGGCCGAGCGCGAGGCAGCCACCCAGGCACTCAAGGACGTCGATATGTGGGACTTCCGCCACCGCCACATCAGCGAACTTTCCGGCGGGCAGTTCCAGCGCGTCCTCTTCGCCCGCGCCATCGTCCAGGACGCGGAGTACATCTTCCTGGACGAGCCCTTCGTGGGCATCGACGTCCCCAGCGAGAAGACGATCGTGACCCTGCTGCGGCAGATGGCGGACGCGGGCAAGCACGTCGTCGTTGTGCACCACGACATGAACACGGTGCGCAACTACTACGACGACCTCATCGTCCTCAACGGCGAGCTCGTCGCGGCAGGCCCCACCGAGGAGGTCTTCGTCCCCGACGTTCTGCAGAAGGCCTTCGGCGCGCTCGTCATCCGCGAGCCGGCGGCGGCAGAAAACCCCATGCCACGGCAGGCAGCACTCCAGGAGGAGAAGGCATGATCGCGGAGTTCCTCGACTCGCTACTCAACCACGGATACCTGCAAAAAGCGCTGATCACCTCGGTGATCGTGGGCGTGGCCTGCGGCATCGTCGGCAGCTTCATCGTGCTGCGCGGCATGGCCCTGATCGGCGACGCCATTTCGCACGCCGTACTGCCGGGGGTCGCGGCCTCCTACCTGCTGGGCACGAACCTCTTCCTCGGGGCGGTGGTCGCGGGGCTGCTCGCCACGCTCGCGATCGGGCTGATCAGCGAACGCTCCACGGTGAAGAACGATTCGGCGATCGGCATCGTCTTTTCCACCTTCTTCGCGATCGGCGTGCTGCTCATGGCGAAAGCGCAGACGGCGACGGATCTGACGGAGATCCTCTTCGGCAACGTCCTGACCGTTCAGGACGCCGACCGCAACCTCTCGATCGGCATCGCCGCTGCCGTGCTGATTCTCACGCTCGTCTTTTACAAGGAGCTCAAGCTCAGCACCTTCGACCCCGTGATGGCGCAATCGGCTGGCGTGCCGGTGCGGGCGATCCACTACGGGCTGATGGTGGTGCTCACGCTGGTGACGGTCATTTCCCTGCAGACGGTGGGCGTGATCCTGGTGGTCTCCCTGCTGATCACTCCGGCGTCGGCGGCGTACCTGCTGACGAACCGGCTGGGCGTGATGATCGGGCTTTCGGTCGCGATCTCGGCGTTCAGCTCCGTGGTGGGGCTGTTCCTGAGCTATAGCTACAACGTCTCCTCCGGCGTGACGATCGTGCTGACCGCCAGCGCACTGTTCCTGCTGGCATTCCTCTTCGCGCCAGGCAAGAGCCTGGTCGCGCGCTCGCTGGGCAACAAGCCCCTGGCCGCGCTGCTGGCCCTCGTGGTGGGCGGCGCCCTGGTGTTCGGCGCCGTGACCTTCTCGTCGGAGGAGAAGGCAGACGGTGAGCAGCTGAACGTCGTCACCACCTTCACGCTGCTGGCAGACCTGGTGGAAGAGATCGGCGGCGACGCGGTGGACGTCCATAACCTCGCGCCAACAGGCACGGACCCGCACGACTACGACCCCCTGCCCGCGGACCTGGATGCCACCAGCGACGCCGATCTGCTGTTCTACAACGGGCTGAACCTCGAGGGCGGGGAGCACGGCTGGCTGGCGAAGCTGAAGCACACCGCGAGCCTGGATGAATCGCAGATGGTCGAGACCACCAAGGGCGTGGAACCGAAGTATCTCAAGGACGAAAAGGGCAATCAGGAGATCAACCCGCACGCCTTCCTGGATCCGACCGTCGGCATCGCGATGGCGGAGAACGTGACCTCGGCGCTGGCCGAAGCCCTGCCCGAGCGTGCCGAGCAGATCGAGGAGAAGGGCGCGGAGTACAAGGCCATGCTGGAGGGCATCGACGCCGACTACCGCGAGCAGATCGGTGCGCTGCCGAAGGAGGACCGTGTGCTCGTGGCCAGCGAACACGCCTTCCAGTACATGGTCGACACCTACGGCATGGAGCAGCTCTACATCTGGCAGATCGATACGGATGAAAACGGCTCCCCCGCGCAGATCGATAACCTCGTGCGCCAACTGAAGCAGAAGCGCCCGAAGCACCTGTTCGTGGAGTCGAACGTGGATACGCGCCCGATGAAGACCGTTTCGAAGGAGGCCGGGATCCCGATCTTCGCCGAGCCGTTGCACTCCGATGAACTCGGTAAGCCGGGCACGGTCGCCGGGACCTACGAGGACTTCCTACGCAGCAACCTGAAGACCATGATCGCGGGACTGAAGCGCTAGAGCTCCGCCCCTGGTTCGCCCGTCACCGTTTTATCCCACTGGGGTGGGTGGCAGACCGCCCGCGGGCTTATTATTTGATACATGGCTAAAACTATCCCCGAGCAGAGGCAGCGGATCCTGCCCTCTCGCGCCCATCTGCCGTACGGGCTGGTGCTCGCCGCCTGGTGGAGCGCGTGCCTGCTGCTGATCGCGGGCGGGACGATCGTCGGCGCCCGGTTGGTGGAGAAGCTCGCGGTGGTTGTGGCGCCGCTGGCCATCGCGGTGCTGTTTTCCGCGATGCTCACCCCAGTCGTTAATTTTCTCGACGTCAAGCTGCGCCTCCCCCGCTCCCTGGCGTCTTTGGTGACGGTTCTGGGGCTGATCGGACTCATCTCGGCCGGCGTGACGCTGTTTACCACCCAGCTGATCTCTGGGGTGCCGGCGATGCGGGATTCCGCCCGGGAGGGTGTGAATCAGATCGTTGATTGGCTGGAGAACGGCCCTTTCAAACTCACCCAGGCGAAGCTCTCCGAGATGGTGCAGCACGTGCAGGGCGCGCTGTCCGAGAACTCCAAGACCATCGCGGACGGCGCGGTGCGCACGGGCACGACGGCGGTTAACTCGGGGGCCGCCTTGCTGATCTTCCTGATCACCCTGTTCTTCTTCCTCTACGAGGGTCGGCGCATCTGGCTTTGGCTGGTGTCCCTGGCTCCCCGGGCCTCCCAGGTGCCGATGGATGAGGCTTTCCGCCGCGGTTGGGTCTCGCTGGGGACGTTCGCCCACGTCCAGGTGCTGGTCGCCGCGTTGAACGCGGTGTCGGTCGGCATTGGTTGCTGGGTGATGAAGGTGCCGTTTGCGATTCCGATTTCGGTGCTAGTCTTCATCGCTTCCTTCGTCCCGATCGTGGGCGCGCTGATCTCCGGCGCGGTGCCGGCGCTGATCGGCCTGGTGGACCAGGGCGTGTTCACCGCGATCGTCATGGTGATCATCGTGACGGCGGTGCACCAGATCGAGACACACGTGCTGCAGCCCTTCCTGATGGGGCACGCGGTGGCCCTGCACCCGCTGGCGGTGATCGTGGTGGTGGCCGCGGGCACGTATCTCTTCGGGCTGGCAGGCGCGGTGTTCGCGGTGCCGGTGGCCGCATTGGTGAACTCGGTGGTTCGCTATCTGCGCGGCAATGACATGTTCCCCGCGCTCGGCGAGGCCTATGAGCTTCGGAAACCTGGGACCACGAGGGGGCTGACCGACCCCAAGGAGGAGGATTCTTCTGGGGAGTCGGCAGCTGCCGATCCAGAGTCGGATGCCGAGGCCTCAGCTTCGGCTCACAGCACCGAGCCCCGCGACTAGCGTCCTCTCCCCTTTCCTCTAACGCCTCACCCCAGCCCAGCTGGGCACAGAAAATCCCCCACTCCGGTAAGTGCTGGCACTCACCGGATGGGGGATTAATGCTGGGGCTAGTAGCGCTCCGGCTCCTCGCCAAGCTGGAAGCGTCGGCCGGAGATCTCCTCCGGGGTGATCTCCACGTAGTTATACTTCAGGGTCGGCAGCCACGGCTTCAGCGGCAGCTCGTCGGCCTCCTGGATCTCGTCGGTCCTCTGCAGGATGCGGGCGCGTCCCTTCACGATGACGGACCATGCCTTGTCCTCAGTGTGATCATCGGCTTCGAAAAGCACCCGATCGTTAATGGACACGGTGAAGAGCTTGGAGCCCTCCGCAGTGCGGAAGTAGATCTTGCCCTCATTGACCACGTAGTTCAGCGGGTAGATGTCGAAGTCATCCTTGATGCGAACGACCAGGCGGCCGAGCTGCTGGTCGCCCATCAGCTCCAGGGCCTCGTCTTCCTTCAGGACCTCAATGGGGTTCTCAAAATCAGCCATACTTCCATTCTGGCACTGTTTTGCTTTTCGTGTCGTGGCGGAGTGTTAAGCCTCGGGTCCGGTGATCAGCATCAAGGTCACCGTGGCTGGTCCGTCGACCGCCCGCAGCTCGTGGGAGACGTTCGCGTCCACAGAGATTGCGGTTCCCGGCTTGATGAGCAGCGTCTCGCCACCCACGTCGAACTCGACTTCCCCGGTCTGGCCAAGCACCATGATCGGCGCTGGCGCATGGTGATCCGCCATAACGTCCCCCTTTCGGAAGCTGATACGGACGACAGACGCGTGCCCAAGCTTTTCCTGGATGCGAACCTCGGGGACGGCCCGTCCCTCCCCCTCTGACTGGCTGTGTTCTGCGTCGAGCTGGGTGAGGTACGTCCAGCCTTCGCCAGCGGAATTGTAAGGCTGCTTCGTGAAAGTGTCTTTATTCGCGCTCATGTCCCCATGCTCCCACAAAACTCCAGCCCCGGCATGACGAAGGCCCCCTCACCGTTTCCAGTGAGGGGGCCTTGCTCTTAGTAGCGGGGGCAGGATTCGAACCTACGACCTCTGGGTTATGAGCCCAGCGAGCTACCGAGCTGCTCCACCCCGCGACGCTTGCGAGTACAGACTCAACCAATTCTTTGGCTGACCTCTGTCTGCAACATCGACTAGCCTAACAAGACTCCATACAAAAGCAAAATCGCCCGCTGGCCTGCGCTCTTCCATCGAGCGCCGCGACCAACGGGCGATCAGCGGGCTAGCTACTGGGTGGCCATGCGGTCACCCAGCTGGGGATCCCATCCCAGGGTCCCCAACCCATCCCCTACTGCTGGGACTGCAGCTCGCGAACGGCCTTGTCCAGCTCGTCGAGGGCCTTACCGAACTCCTCGAAGGAGCCGGACTGGCGGGTGCGGTTGACCTTGTCCATCGCATCCCGGACCTTGGCAGCAGCGTCGCCCTGCGGCAGCTGACCAGCAGCGCCGGAACCCTGCTCCTGGCCCTCGTCCTCGTCCTTGTCGGACTCGCCTTCGTCCTTCTTATCTCCCTTACCCGGGTCCACGACGCTGTCGTCGACCTCCTCCAGGTCCGTGGCAGCGGCCGGGTCGATGCCCACCTGCTCCAGGGCTTCGGCGATCGTCGGCGCGTAACCGACCTGGCCGTTGTAGGAGACCAGCACGCGCAGCAGCTTCGGGAACGCGGACTCCTGGTCCTTGCGCTTGGAGTACACCGGCTCCACGTAGAGCACCTGGCCGTCGCCCACCGGCAGGGTCAGCAGGTTGCCGTTGATGACGTCGTTGGTGCCCTCAAGCAGGGTGCGCTCGCGGGCCACCTCGTCGGAGGACATCATCGTGTCCTGCGCCTGCTTCGGCCCCTGGGTCTGCGTCTGGGTCGGCAGCACGCGCACGTGGATCTTGCCGTAGTTCTCCGGGTCGGAGGAGACGGTCATGTGCGCGGCCAGGAACTCACGGCGCAGGCCGCGGAACGGGGTGATCAGCTGGAAGCTCGGCTTGCCGGTCTCCGGGTCGGCGGCGACCACGTAGTACGGAGGTTGCGCCAGCTCACCCTTGTTCTCCTTGGCGGTCGGGTCGGATGGCACGGACCAGAAGGCGTCGTTCTGGAAGAACACGCCCGGGTCGCTGACGTGGTAGCGGGCGATGAGCTCACGCTGGACCTTGAACATGTCGCCTGGGTAGCGCATGTGCTGCATCAGCTCGTCGCTGATTTCGGACTTCGGTTTCACGACGTCCGGGAACGCGCCGCGCCAGGCCTTCAGGACGGGGTCCTTCTCATCAAACTCGTAGAGCTCGACGGTGCCGTCGTAGGCGTCGACGGTGGCCTTGACGGAGTTACGGATGTAGCTGACCTTGTCGGTGACTAGCTGCTCACGGCGGACACCATCGGGGTTGGTGGTGTCCGTCGTGGTCTCCGTCAGGCTGGTGCGTTCGGAGTACGGCAGGTCCGTCAGGGTGGTGTAGCCGTCCACAATCCACTTGATGCGGCCGTCGATGACGGTCGGGTAGGTCTTCGAGTCGGTGGTCAGCCATGGCGCAACCTTGTGCACGCGCTCGCGGGGGTCGCGGTTGTACAGGATGCGAGAGTCCTCGCCGATGCGGTCGGTGAGCAGCAGGTTCATCGACTCGAAGTGCGCGGCGTACATCAGGCGGTTGAATGGATTATTGACGTCCACCCCGCCCTTACCGGTGTAGCTGTAGTTGCTGTCCTCGGTGTCGTACTCCAGCGGGTTGCCGCCGGTACGGCCGACGATGGCGTAGTCCGAGTTCGGCGTCGGGTTGGAGGCGATCAGCGGGCCGAAGTAGATACGCGGCTGCTTCAGATCCAGCTCCAGCTCGCCTCCCTGTCGGCCTCGTTCCAGGGACTGCAGGTCAGCCACGGTGTAGACGGGGTAGCCACCACGGGCGGAACCGACGTCGCGAGCCACCTCGTCGACCTTGCGGGCCGGGGCGGCGATGAAGCCGTTGCCGTGGGTGTAGACGGTGTGGCGGTTGATCCAGTCCTGCTGGTTGCCTTCCAGGGTGTTGGGGTTCAGCTCACGAGCGGCGACGACGAAGTCGCGCATCTTGCCGTCGACCTCGTAACGGTCCACGGCGAGCTCGTCGGAGAAGCCGTAGAAGTTACGCAGCTGCTGTTGCTGGGTGAACGTCGGGGACAAGACCTGCGGGTCCAGGAGACGGATGTTGGAGAGGGTGACGTCGTCCTGGGCGATGGAGCGCTCCGCCTGCTTGCCGCCCTGCTTGGTGCCCCAGTTGCGCTCGTAGGTGACGTTATCGTCCCCGAGGCCGTAGGCGTGGCGGGTGGCGTCGATGTTGCGGGCGATGTACTCGCGCTCCTTCTCCGCGCGGTTCGGTGCGACGGAGAACTGCTCCAGGATCGCTGGCCAGGCCACGCCGGCGACCAGGGAGGTCAGCAGCATCAGGGCCACGGCGAGCGCCGGGATGCGCAGGTCCTTCATCACGATCGTGAGGAAGAACAGGGCAGCGACGAAGATCGCGACCACGAGCAGGACGATCTTCGCGGGCAGGACGGCGTTGATGTCCGTGTAGGAGCCACCAGTGAAGGTGTCGTGCTGGCGGTTGAGCAGGTCGTAGCGGTCGAACCAGTAGCCCACGGCCTTCACGATCATCCAAATACCGGCGATGATCGCCAGCTGGCGGCGGGCCACCGGGGCGACCTTCGCCTTCTCTCCCACCCGCGGGTTGCCGGTGGTGATGGAACCCAGCAGGTAGTGGCCAATGCCGTTAACGAAGAAGGCGATGATGATGATGAAGCTGAGCATCCCCAGGATGAGGTTCAGCACCGGCAGGTTGAACGCGTAGAAGCTCAGGTCCTTGCCGAACTGCGGGTCCTCCACCCCGAAGGAAGAGGAATTCCAGAACAGCATCGCGCGGCGCCAGTTGCCCTGCGAGACCAGGCCGACGACCACGCCCGCCAGGATCGGCAGCCACACCAGCATCGGGCGGACAGTCTGCCGGATCGCCGGGCGGTTCGCGGCCAGCGGCGAGGCCGAACCGAGAGACTCGAGGCTGGTCGGCCCGTTGCGGTAGGCGGCGAAGGCCGCGAGCCAGACGATCACCCCCGCGACCATCCCGAAGATCAGGAACAGAATCACGCGGGTGACGATGACGCTGAAGAACACGCCCTGATATTCCAGGTCACGGAACCACTGCCAGTCCGTGTACGCACCAACCACGATGGGCACCAAGAAGAACGCCACACCCAGCGCCATGACCAGGCCGGCGATAATCTTGGAACGGCGCGAGGGCGTGAAGTTTGCAGATGAGGCGCCAGATGGAGGCTGTGCCGACATACTCAAGGGTTCACTACTTCCTACGCAGAATCAGATCTAACAGTCCAGGATACGTAGTAAAACTTCCCTCGCGAAATGAGTTTTTGCCCCTACCGATGCTGGCTGCCGCCGCGTGTGGGGCGGCGGGCTAAACTCGCGGCCATGAACCTCAACGATGACCGCATCTTGAACGCCGCCCTCATGGAGGCCGTGGACTTCATCCAGGCCGAGGGCTGGGACCGCCCCGCCACCCTGTTCGCCCTCGTTCCGACGGAGCTGGTCGCCGACGCCCTGGAGCTCACCGAGGACCGCAACCCGCTCTCCCTGATCGTGCAGGACGACCTGCCGGAGCACATCCGCCCCGGCTCGGAGGAGCTGGGCGAATTCGTCGCCTCCATCCGCTGGCCTGCGCAGGTAGTGGGCGCGATCCTGGCCCAGGAGATCTCCTTCGTGGACTCCTCACTGGGCGAGGACGCCGCACCACAGCAGGCCCGGCTGTTCAGCGGCATCTTGGACGCAGGCGCCCGGGACGGCGCAGCGGCGGCAGGCGATGGCTCCGAGCGCACCTTGCTGCAGCTGCGCCCGACCGAGGAGCAGCTCGAGGCCGACCCCTTCGGCCAGGACCGCGTGGAGCTGCGCGGCGGGGAGGATATTGCGCCGGGCGTGATCGCCGCACTGCGCGCCACCTTCGTGGACTAGGGCCTGGCTAAGCCCTAGCCGCAGGTGTCGAAGCCGCCGCCGGAGCGGATGCCCTCCAGATCCTTGACCGCATCATCGAGGGAGTCGACTTTCACCAGCTTCGGCCCGGCGTCCTGCACGGTGAGCGCCTCAGCACAGTTGCCGGCGGGCACCAGGAAGTACTCGGCCCCGGCGTCCGCGGCCGCGCGGATCTTGTGGGTGATCCCGCCGATCGCGCCGACCTGGCCGGCAGCGTCGATGGAGCCGGTGCCCGCGACGAACGCGCCACCCGTCAGATCTTGCGGGGTGAGCTTGTCCACGACGGCGAGCGAGAACATCAGCCCTGCGGAAGGGCCGCCGACGTCCTGCAGGTTATAGCGCACTCGGATTTCACCAGCGGGCTGGGACACGGAGGTCACACCCAGGAACGCGGAGCCCTGCTGGGCCCGCTGGAGGTGCTTCGGTGGCTCCCCGAGCGTGACGGTCACCGTCTCCTCCTTGCCCTGCCGGGAGACCAAGACGTCGATCTCGTCGCCCGGCGCGTGCTCGCCGACCACCCGTGCGAGCTCATCGGGGGTGGTGATGGGTCGGCCGCCGACCTCGCGGATGACGTCGTTGACCTTGATCTTCCCGGCTGCCGGCGCGTCGTCTAGGACGTCGATGACGGCGGTTTCCAGCGGCTTGTTGAGGTAGTTCATCGCCGCGGTGGTGGCGTTGGATTCCGAGGCGGCGAAGGCTGCCTGGTTCTGCTGCTGGACTTCTTCGGGAGACTTATTCGCGGGGAAGATCTGCCCGATCGGGACGAGGGTGTCGTCGGTGGTCAGCCACCGGGCGATCGCCTTGCCGAGGGTGAGCTTGGTGTGCACGGAGACGGTGGTCATGTTGAGGTGACCGGCGGGCTTACTGGTCTCCGCGCCGGTGATCTCGACGACCTGCTTGCCGCCCTCCTCACCGAGGGTGTTGAAGGTCGGTCCCTTGCCCTCCGCGGCGTAGGGAACCGTCAGGTCGATATCGGTGCCCGGGATGCTCGGCAGGCCAAGCAGGGTCACCAGGACGACGACCGGGGCGGCGCCCAGCGCGATCGTTCGGTTGCGACGGTTCCAGATTTTCATCGTTCATACCCTACCTGCTCTTGGGGACTGCTGGGTTGAGGCGAGGCCGGGGAGAGACTGGCGGGCGACGTCCTAAAGAAGGAAGGGTGACGGCCGGAGACGGCGGGTCCGTTCGCTCACAGCACACGGAACGGGGCAGATTTTGATGGGGGCTGTCCGCTGCGATCAGTAAGGTTGTGAGCATGAGTAATTTCGGCTTCGGCATGCACCCCAATAACAACGGTGGCAACGGCGACGACAACAACCGCGACGATGATGACCACAACGATGGCCAGAACGGCGGCGAGGGTCGCGGTGGCCAGGGCGACGGTCGAGGCAATAATCCTTTCGAATTCCTCTTCGGCGGCCCCGGTGGGTCGGGTGGTTCTGAGCAGTCGAACCCCTTCGGCGGCGGGAACCTCGGCGATCTGCTGAACCAGTTTGGCTCGATGTTCAGCGGCTTCGGCGCGGATCTGAATAGCCAGGGCGCCGATGACGCCGTGAACTATTCCATGGTGGAACGCACCGCCCGCCAGCACATCCGCAGCAAGCAGCAGGCCAGCGAGGGTGGGCAGCACCCATTCGGTGGCTTGTTCTTCGGCTTTGGTGCTGGCCCCCAGCGCGGCGCGGAGTCCAGCGCGCCGAGCCAGTCGGATTCCCAGGCCGTGGCAGAGTCCGTGCGACTCGCGGAGCTGTGGCTGGACGGGGTGACCACGCTGCCTGCGGGCGCAACCGGCTCCGTCGCCTTCGGCCCGGAGCAGTGGCTGGAGGAGACGCTGGAGACCTGGAAGCGCATCTTCACCCCGCTGGCGGAGAAGCTCGGCGAGGCCGCGATGGGCGAGATCCCGGAGGAGATGCGGGATCAGATGGGCCCGCTTGCCGGCGTGATGCGCCAAGTCAACGCGATGAACTTCTCCATGCAGCTGGGGCACACGCTCGGCGAGCTGGCGACGGGTGTCAGCCACTCCACGCAGTGGGGCATGCCGCTGGCCGGCGGCAACGTAGCGGCGGTGGCTACCGCGCAGCTGGAGTCCATGGCCAAGAAGCTGGGCACGGATAAGCGGGAGGCGCTGATTTACCTGGCGACCCGCGAGGCCGCACACCACCGCCTGTTCAAGCACGTGCCGTGGCTGGCCGAGCGCCTCATCCTGGATGTCGAGGAGTTCGCTCGCGGGCTGGCGCTGGATACCTCCGCGATGGAGGAGGCGATGCGGGAGTTCAACCCGGAGTCCATGAATGATCCTGCGAAAATGCAGGAGATGATGGCCCAGATGCAGGGCCAAGACCTCTCCCCCAAGGTCGTGTCCGCGAACGCGCACGCCCGCGAGCGACTGGAGACCAGGCTGAGCCTCGTGGAGGGTTGGGTGGACTACGTGGTCGGCCAGGCGCTGGCTGACCGGATGCCGAATGCGTCGATCCTCACCGCGGCGTGGTCCTCCTACCGCAACACCGAGTCCCCGGAGATGGAGGCGCTGAGCAAGACGGTGGGCATTTCCCTGCTCGCGCCGCGCGCCAACGATGCCGCTGGCCTGTGGCACAAGCTGGACGAGACCGTGGGCTCGGAGAAGCGCGACGGCATCTGGGACCACCCGGACCTGCTGCCGACGGCGAAGGACCTGGACAACCCGGCTGGATTCATCGGCAAGGTGGCCTTCGATGGCGAGGACGAGGACTTCGACCCGATCAGCGAGATCGAGAAGCTCGAGGCGGAGCTGAACCGCCAGGGTGGGCCGCGCGAGGAGCGCACCAATCGCCGCCGCCCGGAGCAGGAAAAGCAGCAGGACGAGGGCTCGGAGTCGAAGGACGACGAGGACGACGCTGGCGGAAACGGCGACGGCGAGCGCTAGAGCTGCGGATCGGGGCCGTCACCGTGGCAGCCCCAGCGCTGATAGGCCTCGAGGTAGCCGCGGGCCCGCTCGAGCTGCGGGGCGCGGCTAGCCCAATGCCAGAAGTCCGCGCCGTGGTTGGGGATCCACGTGTGCACGAGCTCGTGGATGATCACAGAGTTCAGGACGTAATCCGGCACCTGTTTAAGCCGGTGGGAGATACGGATCCTCCCGGTGCTGGGGGTGCAGCTTCCCCAGCGGGTGGTCATGTTCTCCACCCAGGTGATGGACGTCCACTCCGCCCGGCCGTCTAAGTATTTGTCATTCAGGGCCTCGGCCAGGGCCTGGAGTTGCTCGTCGCTGCGCTTGTGGTTCGTGGCGCGGGTGGCTTTCTTCTCCAACCGGGCGATGAGCCCCTCTCCCGCTGCCACCAGCCGCTCCAGGCCCATCGCGGCTGGAGCCAGCATCACGATTCTTTGCCCTTCCCAGCGGGCGGTGATGGTCTTCTTCCGCCGCGCCGAGAGCCGCACCTCCACCGGGCGGGTCGGGGCGCTGAGCCGCGCGGCGGCCTGCTGGGCCTTGCGTTGCGTGGCGGTGGGCTGGGCTCTGGTCATGGAAGCACATGTTAGTCGCCGCGCTTGTCGCTGAATCCTTCGTGGTTTCGCACTTTGCCCACGCCCCGGTGCCCGCGTGGCTAGAATTCTGCGCAGACACAGCACGCGGGCGGCGGGGGCCGCCCGGGCGCGGATGGGGCCGCGCCCCAGGGGAGCTGCAGATCCGAGGGGGAATCATGGTGCACGCAACCGCCGAGAAGACCAGGCCACAGGGCCCGCAGACTGCGACACGGGCTGAACGCCGCACAGCTGCACAAGCCTTGCCGAACACCACCGCGCGGATGGTGCTCCGCCCGGGCACGGCGGCGCTGCTGCGACCGGACCGCAGCATCCAGTTCGGCATCCATCCCGGCAACGCGGTGGTCCTCCCGGTGCCGGCCTCCGTGGACCCCGGCCAGGTGCTGCAGGTGATGATGCAGGCCCGCGCAGGTTTGACCGCCGAGGATCTCGCGGCCACCCTTGGCTACTGTGGCTTCACCTCTGTTGAGGCGGGTTCCATCGCCGAGGAGCTCACGCGGGCCGGGGTGCTGGTCGCCACCGAGGAGCAGGCCATCCCGCTGCTGCGCTTCGGCAAGCCCTCCCTGGCACTCGCCGACGCCCTGTTCACCCACGGCGTGAAGGTGGACTGGCTGGAGGCGCCACGCACCACCAGCGAGGCCCGGGCCGGGCAGGTCATCACCAGCCAGGGCCGCACCGCCCGGAAAGACGTGCTGATCCTGCCGGGCGGGCTCTTCCCGCCACCGGATGTGCAGTTCTGGCTGCACGAAAAACTCATCCCCCACTACCCCACCGGGGTGATCGACGGGCACCTCACCTTCGGCCCACTGATCATCCCGGGACGCACCGCCTGCTTGAGCTGCATCGACCAGGCCTACCTGGAACGCGACGCGCTGTGGCGCAGCACCCGGGCGCAGGCCACGGCCCGGCCGGTCAGCTTAACCACCGCGGAACACGGCCTGCTGGCCGAGATCACCACCCAGATCATCCGGGAGCACATCATCCCGTGGCGCGATGCTGGCTCGGCCCCAGCCGCGCTCCCACCACTGCTCACCCAGCGGCAGTTCTTCGACCCCGCAGGTTTCGCCATCCAACCCGAGGAGGTCCGGCGCGAACCGGAGTGCGTGCTGTGCCGCATGGCAGAGGCTGGGCTGGGGCTGGACGTGACCCGCTAGGCCCTGCTCCCCCGCGGGTGCCATTATCCCGTGGCGTAGTTCGCGGTGATGGCGAGGACGTCCTCCCCGAACTGCTCGATCTTCATCGGCCCCACGCCCGGGACCTGGATGAGCTCTTCGGGGCTGGCGGGCATGCGCTGCGCGATGGCGAGCAGCGTGGCGTCCGTGAATACCACGTACGCCGGAACACCCATGGACTTCGCGGTCTCCAGCCGCCACTGCCGCAGCTCCCCGATGACCACCTGGTCGGTTTCCAGCGAGTGCTGCCCGCAGCGGCCGAGGATCTTCGCCTCCGGGGTGGACAGGGGCGTGCCGCAGACGGCGCAGGCGTTCTTCGGGGCGCCCGTTTTCCGACGACGTTGCGCCTGGTCCAGGTCGATGGCCAACTCGCCGTCATCCTCGTCCTCCCACGGCACCAGGCCGTCGAGGAAGCGGGTGCGGACGCGGGACTGTTTACCGTCCTCCTGCCGGGCCAGCGCCCAGGAGAGGTGGAGGTGCTCGCGGGCTCGGGTGACACCGACGTAGAGCAGGCGGCGTTCCTCCTCGATCGCGTCGGCTGCACCTGCACCCTTGAGGGCGTGGTGGATCGGGAACATTCCCTCGTAGAGGCCGACGAGGAAGACGGCATCCCACTCCAGGCCTTTGGCCATGTGGACGCTGACCAGGGTCACGCCCTGCACCTTCGGCGGGTTCTTGGAACGCACCCGTTCCTGCAGCATGCCGATGACCCCGAGGTAGCTGATCTGCGGGTTCGCGGTGAGGATCTCTTCGATCAGCTCCACCAGGGCGTTGAGAGACTGCCAGCGCTGGCGTTCCTGCGCACCGCTGGGCTCGGTGGCGGTCAGCCCCACCGGGGCGAGTGCCGCCTTCGCGGCGTTGAGGATCTCCTCCCGGGTCTCCGGGCCGGTGCTGTCTGCTCCAGCTGCGCCGCCGTCACCGGCCGGCTGCCCGCCCGGCTGGCCACCGAAGCTCCGCGCGCTCTTGGCCAGCGCACCCAGGCCCTGCCGGATCTCGGCGCGGGAGAAGAAGCCCTCCCCGCCCTTGACCTGGTACGGGATCCCAGCCTCCTCCAGGGCGTATTCGAGCGCCCCGGCCTGGGCGTTGATGCGGTACAGCACCGCGATCTCGGCGGGCTGCACGCCCTCCTTGATCAGCTGGGCGATCTTCTCCGCCACCCCCTTGGCCTCCGCGGCCTCGTCGGGGTATTCCACGAACTCCGGCTCTGGGCCGTCGGGGCGCTGGCCCTCCAGCTTCAGGCGGGTCCCGGCGGCCCGGCCCTTGGCCTTGCCGATCACCTCGTTAGCTAGC
This sequence comes from Candidatus Corynebacterium intestinavium, assembly GCA_019120635.1. Lineage (GTDB taxonomy): Bacteria > Actinomycetota > Actinomycetes > Mycobacteriales > Mycobacteriaceae > Corynebacterium > Corynebacterium intestinavium. The sequence continues at coordinate 46,877 of DWUR01000112.1, forward strand.
TCCACGACCTGCGGGGTGGAGCGGTAGTCCCGGTGCAGGCGCACGGTCGTGGCCTCGGGGAACTTCGTGGTGAAGTCCAGCAGGTAGCTGGGGCTGGCTCCGTTGAAGGAGTAAATGGTCTGGTTGGCGTCGCCCACGACGGTGAGGTCCTCGCGCTCGCCGAGCCAGGCATCAAGCAGGCGCTGCTGCAGCGGGGTGACGTCCTGATACTCGTCGACCACGAAGGTGCGGTACTGGGAGCGGAACTCCTCGGCGATACCGACGTTGGACTCGATGGCGGCGGCCATATTCAGCAGCAGGTCGTCGAAGTCCAGCAGCATGCCCTCGGGCGTGGCCTTGAGCTGCTCATAGTTCTTGAAGACCTTGATGAACTGCTCGGGGCTCACGGGGCAGTCGCGGCGCTCCGGCACCATGACCTTCGGGTAGTCCTCCGCGACGATGAGCGAGGACTTGCACCACTCCACCTCCCCGATCAGGTCTTTGAGCAGCGTGGTGGTGGGTTCCAGGCCGGCTCCGCGGGCGGCACGGGACATCAGCGGGAACTTGGAGTCCACGAGCTTCCACGGCAGGTCGCCGGCGTATTTCGGCCAGAAGTAGCCCAGCTGGCGCATGGCGGAGGCGTGGAAGGTGCGGGCTTGGACGCGCGCGACGTTCATCATCGCGAGGCGTTCCCGCATCTCGGAGGCGGCCCGCGAGGTGAAGGTCACGGCCAGTACCTGGTCGGGGTTGACGAAGCCGCCGTCCACGAGGTGGGCGATGCGGTGGGTGATGGTGCGGGTCTTGCCGGTGCCCGCGCCCGCGATGATGGCTACTGGCCCGCGTGGGGCGGTTGCTGCGCGAAGTTGTTCCGGATCCAGGTGGTCCCTGGTCTCCAATTACTCTCCCTCCTCGAGGTTGCTCATGCCACGGACGTAGAGGATGCGGTCGCCCGGTTCGACGGTCTCGGCCTCAGCGGAGTCGATGCGGTACAGCGCGCCCGAGCGGACGATGCCGAGGACGATGTCCTCCAGCACGCGCGGGTTGCCGCCGACTTCCTCCTCCTTGGCGGGGCGTTCGGCGATGGAGAAGCCCTCGTCCGGGGAGAGCAGGTCCTCCATCATTTCGGTCACGGATGGGGTGACGGTCGCCAGGCCCATGAGGCGGCCGGCTGTTTCACTGGACACGACCACGGAGTCCGCGCCGGATTGGCGCAGCAGGTGGGAGTTATCGGATTCGCGCACGCTGGCGATGATGGTGGCCGAGGGCGCGATCTCTCGGACGGAGAGGGTGACCAGCACGGCGGTGTCGTCCTGGTTCGGGGCGACGACGACGGCTCGGGCGCGGTTCACGCCGGCGAGTTTCAACACGTCGGAGCGGGTCGCCGAGCCGTGGACGGTGACCAGGCCCTGGGCGTTGGCGAGGTCGAGCGCTTCCCGATCGAAGTCCACGACCACGATCTGGGATGGGGAGACGCCGTCGGCGAGGAGGGCTGCCACGGCGGATCGGCCCTTCGTGCCGTAGCCGATGACGATGGTGTGGTTGCGCATTCTTTTCCTCCAGCGGCGGATCATGAAGGTTTGGCGGGATTCCTTCGTCAGCACGGTCAGCGTCGTCCCGACCAGCAGGGCAAGGAAGACGATTCTTAAGGGGGTGACGATCAGCGCCGTGATGAGGCGTTCCTGCTGGCTGACCGGGGTGACGTCGCCGTAACCGGTGGTCGACAGGGTGATCGTTGAGTAGTACAGCGCGTCGATGAAGGTTTCGATGCCGACGTACCCCGCCCTTCCCCGGTAGGTCAGGAGCGCCACCCCGAGGATGAGGCCTAGGGCGTAGAGCATGCGGCGGCCGATGAGCCGCCAGGGGCTGCGGTATTCCTCCTCCGGCAGGCGGAGGATGTTGAGCAGCGCGTGCGGCGGGAGACCGTCAAGTTCGCCTTCCGTCTGGAAGCGTTCCCGCATTCTAAACCGCATGACTTCCTATCCTGAGGTGGGTGCGTGGGGTCGGTTCGTGCCCTACCCGTCGGTGGGCCCGACCCCTGCCCCGAGGCCCGGGGCGGGTTGTAGTGAACCATCAAATCCTAGGGCTTAGGACTTGTCCAAGCCTAGCCGGGCGATGAGTTCCTCTTCGTTCGGCAAGTCTTGCACGTAGTGGGTGTGTTGGGTGCGGACATAGAAGAACGCGGTGCGCACATTGTCCACCGGGACCTCCACACCCAGCTGGCGGCTCAGGATTTTCGCCCAGGCCAGACGGTAGGCGGCGAGCTGGAGCTCGGCATTCCTCATGTCCCGGCCGGTGGGCATCTGCCCGGTCTTCCAGTCGACGACGAGCCAGCCTGCGGCGGGGTCGTCTCCTTCGTGGAACACGGCGTCCATGCGGCCGTTGAAGACGAAGCCGCCGATGTTGACCAGGTAGGAGCCCTCAACGGATTCCGGGGTGCGCTGGGCCCACTCCGAGGCGAGGAATTTGTTCTTCAGCTCCTCCAGCTGCGGGTCCTGGAGGGTGGCGTCGGAGGCACCGGGCATTTCATCCTCGTCGAAGAGCATGGCCTGGTTGTAGTGCTGCTCCACCCAGTTGTGGAAGGCCGTTCCGCGCTTGGCGTAGGGCTGGGGCTGCATCGGGATGGGGCGACGACGCCGCCGCGCGAACTGTTCCGGGTCCTGGTTCATCGCGACCGCTTGGGTTGCGGTGAGCATCGGGTCGAGTGGAACCTCCACGGCGGTGAGGGTGCGCTGCTGGTGCTCTTGGATCAGCAGGCGGGTTTCCTCATCCCACTGCCGGGTCAGCATGTCCTGGTTGGCGGCGGATTCGCTTGCGGGGTCGCCGGTGGTTGCCGCGCCGAGTGCGTCGACGACCATGCTCGCTCCCTCGGCCGCGCCGGGCCGGCTGGCCAGTGGCGCGGGCTGCGGCCAGCTGGCCTGCTCCTCGGCGGCAGTAGTGTTGCGGCGGGTAGCGGCGTATTCCTCCCGGGCGATGATCTGTTCAGGGGTCGGATAGAGATAATGGTCGATCTCTGTGGCGTTGCCCTTCTCCACCCGCGCGGCATCCTTGTTACTTGGCTTGCGCCCCAGGTCGGACCAAGTGTGCACGGTCGCCCCGGCCAGAGGCGCACGGGAGTCAGTGATGCGGTTTTTCAGCTGCACCAGGTTCAGCGAGGGATCCAGTGCGGTAACACCGGAGTTATACGCGGAGCCACTCACCAGCAGCACCCGCTCGGTGCGGGTGATTCCCACGTAGAACAGCCGCTCGCTTTCTTGAGCCTCCTTGGCTTGCAGCTGCTCCTTGAAAACATCAGCAGCCTTGGTGATATCCACGCTCTTCTCGGCGTGGCTGATGTCGTAGAGCGGGTAGCCACCCGATTGGCCTTCGTTCTCGGAGTCCCCGCGCAGACTGGAGGGGATGCGCTCGACGTTATGAAGCCATTCTTCAAGCTTGGTGCCTGGAGTTTCGGCGTCGATGAAGTTTTTGCGGTGGGCCAGCGGTACCGCGACGATGTCCCATTCCAGCCCCTTGGATCGGTGGACGGTAAGCAACTGGACGGTATCGGTTTTCGCCTCCACTTCGCCGGGGTCCAGGCCAGCGTCGTGCTCGTGGGCGGCACGCAGGTAATCCACCAGATTCGACGCGCTGGAGCCAGCGAGCTGGGAGAACTTCTGGACGATGTCCGCGAACTCGTCGAGGTGGCTGGTGCCAATGGAATCATCCGGGTTGCGGTGCCAGCGGGTGAGCACCTCGCTGCGGATACCGATCATGTCCTCGATGTCCGCGATGAGGTCCGGCAGCGGCTTGGTGAGGCAGTTGCGACGCAGGTGGCCGAGCTCGCGGGAGAGCTCGGCGATGGCTCGCACCCCTCGCGGGCTCATCCCCTGCTCTTCGGCATCGGTAAAGTCCGCGATGGCGTCCGCCAACCCCACGGTGGCGTCCGCTGGATTGGGGATCGCTTCGAGGAGTTGTTCGCGTAGGGGCGAGTCAAAATGTTTCAGCTCCTCGTAGGCAGGATTGTGGATCCACGGGTCCTCTCCCCTGGTACCGGTCGCGACCTGGTTCATCTCCCCTGGGTCGGTGTCTCCCTTGGCACGGCGCTGGAGCTGCTGGGCGCGGCGGGCGAGGATCTGCAGGTCGCGGGCCCCGAGGTTGAAGCGCGGGCCGGTGAGCAGGCGGAGCATGGCTGGGTCGTCCTCCGGGTCGACGAGGGCGCGCAGGGTGGCGTAGACGTCCGCTACCTCCGGGATGTCCAGCAGCCCCGCCCCGCCGGTGAGCTCCACGGGCACGCCCTTTGCGCGCAGGAGCTCGAAGATCGGTAGGGCTTCCTTGTTTTTCCGCACGAGCACGGCCGCGCTGAAGGGGTCGACCTTCTCCCCCGATACCGCGGCGGCCTCCTTGCGCTTCTTGAAGCTCTCCCACCGCTGTTGCAGCTGGTCGGTGAGCCATTCGAGCTCCTGATCCGCTTCGTCGAAGAAGGCCACCTGGACTTCCCCGTCGTCGGCGCCCTTGCGGGGTTTCAGCTCGGAGACGGTGCGGTTCTCCCCCAGGGTGCGGGCGGAGACGGTGTTCGCGAGTTCCAGCACGGTGGCGGGGTTGCGCCAGGAGGTGGTCAGTTCGAGCTTCTGGGCGGGCTGCCCGCGGAAGGGGAAGTCGGTTTCAAAGTTCCCGAGGTTGGAGGAGGTTGCCCCGCGGAAGCCGTAGATCGCCTGCATGGGGTCGCCCACGGCGGTGACGGCGAGCTCGTCGTCCTGCCCGTCCCCGAACAGGGAGCGCAGCAGAACCCGCTGGGCGTGCGAGGTGTCCTGGTATTCGTCCAGCATGATCACGCGGAAGCGTTCGCGCTGGGACTCACCGACGATCGCATGCTCGGAGGCCAGCTTGGCCGCGAGGGTCATTTGCTGGCCGAAGGTGCGCACGTCGAGTTCCTTCAGCCGCTCCCAGTACTTCTGTACCCAGGGCAGTAGGTCCAGGCGTTCCTGGTTAGCGTCGCGGATCTTGTACGCATCCTTGGAGAGCGGCTTGCCCACGCCGTGTTCGACGTGTTGGAAGGTGTCGATCAGAGCTTCCGTTTCGCCGCGGACGTCCTCGAGGCCAGCGAGGTGGTTATCCATCTCCTCGGAGAGCTTGTGGATGAATCCGATCACAGTGCCCATCGAGCGTGAGGTTGTTAGCTCTCGGTCGTGGTCGATGAGCAGCTGGCGGGTGATCATCCATTTTTCGGCGTCGCTGATGATCCGCCCGCTGGGTTCCACGGGGGCAAGCAGGCCGTACTCCCCGACGATGTTGCCGGCGTAGGAGTCGTATGTGGAGACCGAGGGCGAGATATTGCGCAGCGCTTCGTGGCGCGGGTCCTCGGCTGGCAGGTGGTCGCGGAAACCGCTGCGGGCCAGCGTTTCCAGCCGGCCGCGGATGCGCTGGCCGAGCTCGTTGGCGGCTTTGCGGGTGAAGGTCAGACCCAGGACGTGTTCGGGCAGGACGTAGCCGTTGGCAACGAGCCAGACCACGCGCGCGGCCATCGTCTCGGTCTTGCCGGCCCCGGCACCGGCGACGACGATGTAGCTGCCCTGCGGTGGCGCGCTGATGACCGCGGATTGTTGCGGGGTGGGTGGGTAGGGCTGCTTGAGCCACCGGGTGGCGAGTTCCTCGGGGCTGATGGTTCCGCCGGCTGGTTCCTGCATTGCTGCCTTTCGCTGCTGTGCGCTGTGCGGGGTCGTGTGCTGGGCGTTGGATGCGCCCCCGTCGTGTGGATGGTGTGGCTGGCTCATGAGCTCACCACGTTTCGGCCGGCGTCTTTGGCCGGACAGATCAGCTTGTAATTGCAGGTCCTGCACTGCTGAAAGCCCGGGGTGGCCAGTTGCACGGGAGCGCTGATCTGCTCGGCGGCGGCGAGCAGATTCTGCTTGGTCTCGGCGAGCTGTTCGGGTGAGAAGTCCGGTTGGCTGGCTTTCTTGAGCTTCCCATCACTAGTGGCGGGGTAAATCAGGTGTGCACCGTATGGCTGCTTGCCGCGATCCGCGTGAACGAGGAACTGGTAGGCGCCGAGCTGGCGGCTGGCCTGGGCATCGGCCGGGCTTTTGGGGCTTTTCCCGGTTTTAAAGTCGTAGACAATCACCCGGCCGTCCTCATCGGTGGCCATGAGGTCGATACGGCCGCGGAGGGTGACCCTCTCCCCGGTGGGAAGGGTTCCCAGGGAGGTTGAGAGCTGCTGCTCGACCTCCCATTCCGTGCCCTCAGAATCGCCGCGAGTGCCCGTGATCCAGCTGTGGAGGTTTTCGATGCCTTGCTCCCAGCGCTCTAGTGTTGCGTTGACTTCGAACTCTGGTCCCACGACCGCCCAGCGAAGCGCGGCCCGTGCGGCGTAGCGCGCATCCTCGAGACTGAGGTCTTGTTGGATGATGGCCTGGGCAATGGCGTGGACAACGATGCCCACCCGCATGGCGTTGGTTTCCTCCTGCGCCCCGCGGTGGTCATCGAAGAATGTTTTGAGCGCGCAGTTATCGATATTGTCCAGCTTGGAGGGGCTCAAGGAGACCCCTCCACGCCGGTCGGTGGTCCGGTCCATGGTGGTGGGTTCGGCCATGCCCCACCAGTCGACGGGGTGACTGCCGAAGATGCCGGCATCAGCCATCGCAGCGAGGTTACGGGCGGCGGCGACGCGGCGGTGGTGCCGCTGAGTAGGGTCGGTGACCACGTCGCGCAGCTCGGCGATGAGCGGCTCGAGGGCCAGCACCCGCGGCAGGGCGCTGAGCTGTTCCGCTGGTCTGGTCTGTTCCTGCTCTTCCTGCTCGACCTGCTCCACGGCGCCGAGAGGTACTACGGCGCCCGGCGCGTCGGTGATCTCCTCGACGAAGCGGGAGGGCACGCCGTTTTCCACGCTGGGGTTGTCGATGCAGGTCACCAGGGTGTTGTGGGTCGCCCGCGAGATGGCGACAAGGAAGAGCCTCCGCTCCTCGTGGACAGCGCTCGCCACCCGCGAGACCCGCGTACCGGGCTCGATGCCCCGGTCCAGCAGGTCAACGAGCTCTAGCTGGCCAAAGAGCCCCCCCACGGTCGGCCCGGCGGGCCAGCTGCCTTCCTGCACGCGGGAGACGACCACGGTGTGCCACTGGCGCCCCACCGCGGCGTGGGCGGGCAGGATCTCCACGGCGTTGCTGGCGATCCCCCGCTCACGGCCACCGGTGGGCAGCTCCTGGGCGCGAACTTCCTCGCAGAAGGTGCGGATCGAGGCGTTGGGGTGGCGCTCGACGAAGTCCCCGGCCATGTCGAAGAGCGTCATCACCGAGTCGAGGTCCTGGTCCGCCTGGGAGCCGAAGGTCCCGCCGCGCAGGGCCCGTTCCTGCAGGCGGGTGTCCAGTCCTGTGGCCTTCCAGATCTCCCAGAGCACCATCTCCACGGACTGTCCCGCCCGTTGTGCCTCCCTGCCCGCGGTGAGGACGTCGCTCATGTTCTGCAGGATCTGCAGCTCGCGGTTGTTGAATCCCGCGGTCCACTCCGCCGCATCCTCCACGCTGGCGGTACCGTTAAGCAGGGCGCTGAGCGCGTCGCTGGATTGGTATGGCAGACCCGCGGCGTTCTCCGGCACCGGCTTGCCCTGCAGGCGTTGGCGAGCCAGCGCCTGGGCCAGCACACGCTCGAGGCGACGCACCATGATGGGGTCGGCTCCGCCAACCATGGATTCCATGAGCACGCGGACCTCGGAGTTCTCCAGCGGCCGGTAGGTGGCTTCCAGGGCGGTGAGTAGCAGCCGGATCAGGGGCTGTTCCGCGAGGATGATGGAAGTCTGGTCCACCCTCACGGGCACCCCGTGGGTCAGCAGGGCGCGCCGGATGGGCGCGATCTCCCCGACGGAGCGGACGATGACGGCCATGTCCTGCCAGGCCACGCCGTCGCGGACGTGGGCGCGACGCAGATTATCGGTGATGTGCAGTCGCTCCGCGGTCCCGGAGTTCGCCCGCAGCACCCGGATTGGCTGGTTCCGCTCCCCCACGGTGTCGGATTCAATCCCCTCGGCACCGGCATCCGGCGTGGCCTTCTCCCCTGCCGCTGCCTCGACGCCCTGGGCCGCCGCGTCCTCGGCCACGCGCAGCGGGATGCGGGTATCCACGTGTGGCAGGTGCCCGGTCAGCGCGTTGATGGCACGCGCGGTGGGCGCCCCGAAGCGCTGGGAGCCGCTGAGCACCACGCGATGATTCTCGTCGGCGGCGTACTTGCTGAGCAGCTCTTCGTCCGCACCGCGGAAGTGGAATACGCACTGGTCGGGGTCCCCGGCGAGCACCACCCGTGTGTCCGGGGTGAAGAACTGCTCTAGGAACTCGGCGGCAGCAGGGTCCAGGTTGTGGGCATCATCGATGAGGATCAGCCGCAGCTTCTCCCGCCACCGGTCGAGCTGTGCCCGCCCCGGCCCATCAGCCATCTCCTGCAGCGTGGTGTGCAGCAACTCAGAGGCATTCAGGCTGATGGACTGGGCCAGCCGCCTCGTCTGCCGGTACTCGTCGAGAAACTGCCCCGCCCCCACCCACATCGGCTGGTCGTACTTCTCCCCCAGCGCGGTGAGCTCGCCCGGCCCCACCCCGCGCTCCTCGGCGCGCAGCAGCAGGTCGCGCAGCTGGCGGGCGAAACCCACGTAGCCCAGCGCTGGGCGGATGTGCTCCGGCCACGCCCCCGCCCTGTCCTCGGCATGCCCGGCCAGCAGCAGACGCACGTCCGCATCGTGTTCAGCACCGGTGAGCAGGCGCGGCGCTTCCCGGTCGCTGGCCAGCAGCATGCTGCGCAGTGCCGCGAAGGCCCAGGAGTGCACAGAGCGCACCGGCGTGCGCGTCGCCGCGAAACTACTCATGCTTGCCAGCCGCGCCACCAGCTGGGTGTTCACCGCCGTGGCGGCATCCTTGGTGGGAGTGACCACCATGACCTCGTCCGCGGAGCCACCCGCGGCGAGGAAGCGGACCAGCGTGTCGACGAGCAGGCTCGTCTTTCCCGTCCCCGGGCCACCCAGCACGGCCCACGGCGCGGAACTATCGATGCGCTCATCACCCGTGACGATGGCCCCGGCGAGCCCGTCCCACTCGTGGCCTTCCTCCCCCACCCGGCGCGGCGGCTGCAGCACGACCTTCGCCGCCTCGCGCGCCCCCAGGCGGTCCTCCGGCGCGCTCGGGGAGGCCACGGCGGTCGGCTGTTGATTCTTGGCTGTGTCCGTCATGCCAACAGTATGGCACCCGGTGCAGACACGCCCCGCCGCTTCCTTCAGCGATGTTCGATTTTCCTACTCTCGCCCCTGCTCAGGAGGCTTTTCGACGTCCTCGTCGCTGTCCTGTTCCCCAGCCGAGTCACCCACCGTTTCAACGGCGTCGTCCCCAGCATCCTCGCCAGCTTCGTCCCCGCCTTCTTCCGCGGCCTCGTCCTCGTCTCCCCACTCGTGCCGCGCCTCGTTCTGCTGCGCGCGCGCGGCAATGACGTCCGCGGTGCGCGACAGCCCCGGCCAGGCTTCCGGCCGCGAATTGGGCAGCATGGCGTGCAGCGCGAGCCGGTAGAGCACGGCGCGCAGGGCGAGCTGCATGAAGTCCGGGATGTGGGACCAGCGGTCTAACAGGGCGTCGTCCCCGTTGCCCCAGGCCATCGCATCGACGACGAGCAGCGCAACGGACCAGCCGGTGGGGTGCCACGCGGGCACCAGGTCGGTGATCGCGGGGTCGGCGGCACCGTCGAAGATCATGCAACCAATGACGTCACCGTGGACCAGCTGGTCTTCCGCCGTGATCTCGGTGCGCAGTGCGGTGATTTCCACGGCCTTGGCCAGAGCCTCGGCGATGTCCTTGCGGGGCACGGCCGTAGCGTCCATGGCCGGAGCGATCCATTCCTGGGGCTGCTCGGCGAAGGCGGCGGCATCCGCGGCGGCGAAGATCTCCGTCTGCCCCCACGTGCACGTGAGCTCCGGGGGCGCCAGGAACTCCGGTCGTGGCAGGCCGCGGAGAGATTCGTTGATGCGCAGTGCGGCGGCGGCCATCTCGTCGAAACGTGGCGCGCGGTGCCCGGAGAGGAAGGTTCGTGCCCGCCACCCGGAGACCGTGTACCGGCCATCGGTGGAGAGCATGGGGCGCGATACGCCCACCCCCGCGGGACGCATCTTCGCGGTGGTTTTGGCGATCCAGGATGCCCGCATCGGCTCCTCGGCCAGGGAGATCACCGCGCGATCGCAGCGCCAGCCGTAGGACCACGGCTGATCCAGCTGCACGGGGTTATCCACGTGCGCGTGGAAGCCGTTGAGGATGTGCGCCGGCGGCGGGGTTCCTAGCGTGCCGGCAGCGCTAGCTGCACCGGCGCTACCAGCACGGGCCGAGCGGGCACCGTCACGAGCAGAGCGGGCGTCATTCACGGCGAATCACCTCTTATTGTTCTTCCGCAATCGGGTAGGGCCAGGGGTTCGCGCGACAGGTGGAGTCGCTCTCCCCGTAGATGTCCTCGTTGCTGATCTCCCGGAGCACGCGGTTATCCACGCTCAAGGTCTGCTGCATCATGATCGGCGCGAGCTGCCCATCCGTCGGGCAGGGCTGGTGCGCGGCGAATCCGATGCCGTGGCCGACCTCGTGGTTGATGACGTACTGGCGGTAGGCGCCGAGGTCCCCCTGGAATGGGATCGCGCCGCGGACCCAGCGGGATTCGTTGATGACGACCCGGTTGCCGTCGGAGTAGAAGCAGCTGGTCTCCAGCTTGAAGGTGTTGCCACAGACCTCGTGGGTGTGATCCTGGGAGGCCAGTTGGATCCGCAGGTCGGGTTCCTTACCCTCCGGCAGCTCACCGGCGGCGACGTGCTGGAAGGCAAACTTGCCACGCCCGGTCCAGCCACGCGGGTCGGAGAGGATCGCGTCCACCGTCGAGGCGAAGGCGTCGTCCCCGCCGAAGGCGGCGGTGTTGATCGTGTCCTCGACCTCGACGGTGTAGGTGAAGAGTTTCCCGTCGCCAACCTTCGCTCCCGGGGCGCCGACGGTGCGGAAGTTGCCGCTGCTGTTCTCGGTCACCGGTCCGCCGGGCGGAAGCTGCCCGGTCGGAAGATCCCCGTAACCCGAACCGGGGACGGGACCGGCAGCGCCCTCGGCGGGGTCGTCGCTGTTGCTGGTGGCTGCCACGTCGGTGGCGGCGTCCTCTCCTGCCCCGCGGAAGGCGTCGACGAGGACGAGCACACTGACCAGCGCGAGAACCGCGACGATCCCGATGCGGACGCGGGGGTCACTGAAGTTGAGCCAGTTGGCACCCTGCCCCTGGGAGCGCCGGTCGATCCGGGGCGGGGTGTGGGCGTGTTCGGGTTGGGGCAGCGCGAACTCCTCGCGGCGTGCACGCCGGTGGCGCGGCCCGTCCTGCGTGTTCTCGCTCCCCGTGCCCTGAGGGTTATTCACCTCGCTCAACCTCTATCTGCCCTTTAACGGATCAGATGAAGCCCACGGAGCGTGGCTTCTCAGCACCGACCTGGATGTAGGCGATCTGCTCGCGCAGCAGGACGGTCTTGGTGCCACGGGCGTCCTCGACCACGGTGGTGGTGGCGGTGCCGTCGGTCAGGAAGTTCTGCAGCTCCTCGACGAGTTCTGCCTGCTTGACCTCGTTCTTATCGAGGTCGATGGCGAGCTCGCGCTGAGAATTGATGAAGCCGATCTTCAGTTGCATGCTTTCTCGATCTCCGTCCGTTGGTTCTTGAAAGATCTGGCGCACTCGTCGGTGCGCTAATGTGACCATCATAGTACTGCCTTGTTTTAGGGAGGTTCCGACCGTGCCAGCGCCCCATCTCCCCTCCGATGGTCATTCGGGGGCTGCCCCTGGGCCGACGTTCCGTTCGTTGGGGGTGGCAGCCGAGATCGCCGAGGCGTTGGAGCAGGGTGGCATGCCTACGGCGTTTGCGATCCAGGAGCTGACCCTGCCGATCGCGTTGCGGGGCGATGATCTGATCGGGCAGGCTCGCACGGGGATGGGCAAGACGTTGGGTTTCGGTGTGCCGTTGTTGGACCGGATTTTCGACGACGCCGGCATCACCGAACTCGATGGCAGCGTTCGCGGCCTCGTGGTGGTTCCGACCCGTGAGCTGTGCCTGCAGGTGGCCGAGGATCTGACTCTGGCTGCGGCGAACCTCGTTATTCCGTCGACGAAGCACCGGGTCACGGTCACGCCGATCTATGGCGGCGTGGGCTTCAACCAGCAGATTCGGGCACTGAGCCGGGGCACGGACGTGGTGGTGGGCACGCCGGGCCGCCTGTTGGACCTGCACCGCCGTGGCGAGCTGGAGCTTGCCGGGGTGGAAGTTCTGGTGCTGGACGAGGCCGATGAGATGCTGGACCAGGGCTTCCTGGATGATATTCGGCAGATCATGTCGCTGACCAGCACGGACCGGCAGACGATGCTGTTTTCCGCGACGATGCCGGGGCCGATTCTGAGCCTGTCGCGGGAGTTCATGAAGCAGCCGGTGATGATCCAGGCGGATTCCACGGCTGCGGCGGATACGCACGAGCGCGTCACCCAGATCGCGTTCCAGTCCCACAAGCTGGATCGGATGTCCACGCTCTCCCGTATTCTGCAGAGCCCGGGCCGGGGCCGGACGATTGTGTTCACCCCGACGAAGCGGCAGGCTGCGATGGTCGCCGAGGATCTGGCCGCGTGGGGTTTTAGGGTCGGCGCGGTGCATGGCGATATGCGCCAGGCGGACCGTGAGCAGTCCCTGCAGCTGTTCCGGGACGGTGCGGTGAACGTCATGGTCGCCACGGACGTGGCTGCCCGCGGCATCGACGTCACGGATGTCACCCATGTGGTCAACTACCAGGTCCCGGAGGACGAGCGGACGTATGTGCACCGTATTGGTCGCACGGCGCGCGCTGGTAAGGACGGCACCGCGATCACCCTGGTCGGTTGGGATGAGGTGCCCCGCTGGGATCACATCAGCGAGGCGTTGGGCTTGGGCCTGGAGAACCCGCCGCAGTGGTTCTCCCAGTCCCCTGAGCTGCTGGAGGTCCTGGGGCTACCCACGGACGAAGAGCTGAGCGACCGGGTGGGACCGAACCGTCGGGTTGCTGGTTCAGCGGCGGTGACGGCACCGGCTCGGCGTTCCCGTGGTGGCCGCGGCGAGCGCGGCTCAGGGGCTGGCGCACGTGGCCAGGGCTCTCGTGGCCGCGGTCAGGGCGCGCATGGCGGGGGCCGCGGCGGGCGTGGTCGGGGTGGTCGCTCGCGCGGCGGGAACGGCGGGGCAAAGAACTAATGGCTCCTCATTCCCCCACCCAGCCCGCTCAGTCCACGCCAACGCCGCGCCGTTGGCCGGGCCCGGAGCGGGCCAGCCGCAAGGATTTTTTGGCGGTGGGCGCGATCGTCCTGGTTCTCGTCGTGGTGCTGGCCGCTAGCTGGTGGGGTTCGGACGCCCGCCGGGTGGAGCACACCCAAGCCTCCACTCTTTCCGCCCCGGCGGCGGCCGAGACCGCGCCAACAAAGCTCCGGGAGCTGTGGCGGGGCACTTCTCCGCAGACCGTCGCCCCAATCCTGCTTTCTGGTGGCGTGCTCACCGCCGAGGACGATGTGCTGTCCATGCATGACCTCCTCTCTGGTGAGGTGGCGTGGACCTACGACCGGGGGCTGCCGCTGTGCGATGTGACTTTCAGCAACGAGAGGATCGTCGCGGTTTATCGTGGGCCGAAGGGCTGCGGGGACGTTGTGAGCCTGGCCGCTGGTACCGGAGAGTACGCCCACACCCGCTCGGCGCTGGCGGAGGATTCCGCCACAGCACTGCGCTCGAATGACTCCACGGGCATCGTGTCCCCACACCGGGTGGAGCTGTGGCGCAGCGACCTGGTGCGCACCACGGAGGTGGGCCGCCAGGAAACCCAGGTGAAGAAGGAGGAGCAGCGGTACGCGGACTGCCCGTTTACCTCCGCTCTGACCCGCACCGAGCTGCTGGCGACGACCCAGCAGTGCGAGGGTGAGGACAAGATGCTGCTGCGGTTGCTCAAGACGAAGCCGGAGCGCTCGGACGTGCCGGAGGATCTCCACACCTTTTACATGCCCCGGGATGGGCAGTTGGTGGCGATCGCGCAGCACCACGCGGCGGTGTACGCGCCGACGGGCGCCGGCAGGGATGGGAAGCCACAGCTGATTGTGGCGAGCGATTCCGGTGAGGTCAGCCACCACCCGATGCCCGCTGCCCCTGTGTTGGCAGATCCCCCGCAGGACGGCCCGGTGCTGCCGGTCACGGCGGATCTGCCGCACAATATGACGTGGTGGACGGGTAATTCCGTCGTCGGGTTCCACCCGACGAGCCTGGCCCCGGAGTTCACGGTGCGCGGGGCGCTGGGCGCAGGCGCGAATATGGCTGACCGCCTGCTGGTGCCCGTCGAGGATGGCATCCGGGTCTTCGACACGGAGCACAAGAAGGCCGAGCGGACACTCCCTGTTCGCCGCGACGGCCTCGCAGCTGGCGCGCCGGTGCACCTGCGGGTCAGTGGTGGCTTCGTGGTGGAGCAACGCGGCGACGAGCTCGTGGTGCTCGGTTCTTAGTCGCGGTAGTGGTCCATCGTCCACCAGTTGACGGCGGTGGAGTTGAACAGCAGCGCGAGCCCAAGGATCAGGACCAGTGTGGTGGGCACGGCCAGCTCGGGACGTCCGGAACGGAACATGTAGTAGGCCACGGGAACCAGGCATATCTGCAGCATGACCACCGGGCCGCGACCCCAGGAGCGTCCCCGGTAGAGGAAGTAACCACATACGGCGACGGCTCCGAAGATGAAGAAGAACCACAGAGCGGTGCCGTAGCCGCTGATTTTCGCGGTGGGGTCGTGGAAGCCCTGGGCCTCGCGGACGACGAGGAAGATGCCGAAGGCGATGCCGATGAGGCCCTGGATCAGGCCGTAGATGCCGGCGTATTGAATCACTGTGGGTGGCTTGGAGTAGTTCTTCGGGGAGCTCATGTCGATGAGTCTAGCCTTAGCGGGCTCGCTTACCATTTCTGACCACTCCACCCTCATGGACGGACCAGTAAACCGCGAGCGAGAAGCATGCCGGCCCGCGCAACCACGGCGTGCCAACCAGGCAAATAAGGGGCTCCTACGTCACTCAGCACCATTACCCAAATCGAATCAGTGTGAGCTTGGTTACATTTTCTGGGTTAACTCTAGGCAACCTGGGAAATACATGTCATACTCCTTGATGTAACCGCGAAGGCGGTGGGGGAACAACAGCCTACCCACGTTTATGTTGTGGCGTTTTAGTCTTGCCATGGCGCGGGTATTGCAGTGCCACTTTCCTGGCGCGCATGTTTGTTCCGCACCGTCCGACCTGCCCTTACCCGCGATTCTTCGCAGCCCACTGCGTTGCACCAAGGCGCCGCGAGGCCGTGCTCGCTCCTCCCCCGGAGCGCCATCGACGACACCATCGGCCCCGCACACAGGCTGCCCATCGGTAGCCGAAGCCAGTCACCACCGGGACGCCCAAAGCTTCGCAGTTAACCACCCGTTAACCTTTCTGCCGGTTCCCCGCTGGCAGAAAACCCCGCCAGGCCACCCCGTGGCATGACGGACCGCTACGACCGCCCGATAGGCATGAAAGGACTTGATCATGGATTGGCGCCACAAGGCTGTATGCCGCCAGGAAGACCCCGAGCTGTTTTTCCCCGTTGGTAACTCGGGCCCGGCTCTCGCCCAGACCGCGAAGGCGAAGCTGGTGTGTAACCGTTGCCCAGTGACCACGGATTGCCTCGCGTGGGCAATCAGCTCCGGCCAGGATGCCGGTGTGTGGGGCGGCATGTCTGAGGACGAGCGTCGCGTACTGAAGCGTCGCAACAACCGCGCTCGCACCCGCGCCCGCGCGAACGCTTAATAGTTCCCGCTGCCCCTGATTTCCGCTGCCCACCGCTGGGCGGATAGACTATAGCGGTTAAATAATTTCATTGCCCGATCGCTGCGCCGGCTACTCCCCCCGGGAACGCTGGTGCACATGCTTTAAGGAGAATTCATGAGCAAGCGTGGCCGTAAGCGCAAGGACCGTCGCAAGAACAAGGCAAACCACGGCAAGCGTCCAAACGCATAATGCCGATCACCCCGTACTGGGGTGTCGCTGAACGGGTCCGGGAGGAAGCTCCCGGGCCCGTTTTTCATTTCTTTATCTCACCGGATCCTCCTCCCCCCATCGGCTTAGCACTGAATCGACGGAGCCCCCGAGGCTCAACTCTCCTCGCCGAACCCCTACCCGGAATGCTTGCTATCCCCGGGAGGTGCGGTAAACCACCCGCAGCTGGGTGGTGATGCGGCTGCGCAGCTCCACTGGCGCGGCCTGGGCGCAGCGGACGCGCAGCAGTTCGCGGATTTCGCGTTCCACGCCGAGTTTCTCCACGCAGCTGGGACAGTTGTCGAGGTGCTGCTGCAGCTGGGCCCGAAGTCCCTCATCGCATCCGCCGTCGACGTACTCGTAGAGAACATCCACGAGGTCCCGGCATTCGATGTCGCGCCGAGGGGTGCCTGCATTCGGCTCAACGTTGTCACTCATTGTGCTTCTCGCCTATCCCTTCGCCTTGATTTCTTCTTCGACGCCGATGCCGTGCTCCGCGGCGACGTCCTTCAGTTTCTTGCGCAGCGCCTTCCGGCCCCGGTGGAGGCGGCTCATAACGGTGCCGATGGGGACGTCGAGGATCTCTGCGATTTCCTTGTAGGCGAAGCCTTCGACGTCGGCGTAGTAGACCACCATGCGGTAGTCCTCGCTGATATCCATGAGCGCGTCGATGATGCGCTGGTCGGGAATCCGCTTGAGCGCCTCGATCTCCGCGGAGGCGAGACCATCCGGGGTGTGGGACATCGCGTCGGCCTGCTGCCAATCGGTCATATCCTCCGCGGAGGATTCATAGGGTCGGCGCTGCTGCTTGCGGTACTCATTGATGTAGGTGTTGGTGAGGATGCGGTAGAGCCAGGCCTTGAGGTTGGTTCCGGGCTTGAAGGAGCGGAACGCCTGGAAGGCCTTGATGTATGCATCCTGCACGAGGTCCTGCGCATCGGTGGGATTGCGGGTCATCCGCAAGGCCGCGCCGAAGAGCTGATCCAGCAGCGGCAGCGCGTCGCTTTCGAAGCGGGCGAGCAGCTCCTCGTCGGGCTCCTCGGTGCGCAGTGTGACGGCGCGCTGGGGGGTGGGGGAACTCATGTTCTCCTCTCTGCTGGGTCAATGGCGTCAACGTGGTGTGAACCCATTCTATTCCCCTCCCACTGCAGCGCTGCCTCCCTCTTCCACTCTTAAGTTCAGCTGTAAAATTGGAATAAAATACCAAGATTTTCCGCACGACGGGCTGTGCCCCTCTCTGAAGGTGGGCTACCGATCGATCAAATGGGGCCCATTATTAGCCACGTTGCCGACCGCTTTATCCGCCTTCTCGCTCACCAGGCCGCCCAACCCATGCTCAGGCGGATCCGCAGCCATCGCGCGCAGCGTCGCCTCGTCCCCCTCGAGCCAGCGGCGCACTTCGTCGGCTGCGCTGTCCTCGCGAGCCGCGCGACCACCGGCGGCACTCCCCTCACCCGGCACGAGCACCCGGGGCATCCGGTGATGCAGCCACTCCAGCTCCGGGGTAGCCGCCGTTGTCACCATCGTCGCGTGCACCACTCCGTCCACCGCCTTGCACAGCCCGGCGATGAAGATCGGCTCCCCACCGGCGTGGGTGAACCACGGCTGCTTCCGCCGATCCCCCGGCGCGGGATCCTCGTCGGCGGTCCACTCGTACCAGCCATCCATGATGAACACGCACGGCTCCGAGCCCGCAAAGGTCGGCTTGTCGAATGCCGTCTCCCCGCGCGCGTTGAAGACCGTCTTCGGCGGGTAGCCCCACACCGCCGGCCCCATCGTCGGCACCCCGCGAAACAGCCGCAGCACCGGCACCGTGTGGGTGGGCGCGATGTTGTAATTCTCCCGCGGCCCCTCGCCGACCATCGCGACCCGCTGTTGCCCGCTCCGGCGCCGCACAGCGTCCACGAGCTGCTCGGGCGTGCTGTAAAGGACATAACGGCCACACATGGGACCCATTATCCCCAAAAGATGAGAGACTAGAGCCATGTCGACTAGCACCCACCCCGCCTGGCCCGCCCCCACCGCATCTGGCCCCGTCACCGCGACGGTGCCCGTCCCCGGTTCCAAGTCCATCACCAACCGCGCGCTCGTCCTCGCAGCGCTCGCCGACGGGCCGGCCACCATCACCAACACCCTCATCAGCCGCGACACGAACCTCATGCTCGACGCGCTGCGCACCCTCGGGGTGGGTGTAGAAGTCTTGAGCACCGAGGGGGCTGCCGCCACCGTGCGCATCACCCCGCCCACCCAGTTCACCGGCGGGCACATCGACTGCGGCCTTGCGGGCACCGTCATGCGCTTCGTCCCGCCCATCGCAGCACTAGCCACCGCCCCCGTCAGCTTCGACGGCGACCCGCAGGCACGTCGCCGCCCCATGGACCAGACCCTGGACTCCATCCGCGGCCTGGGTGCCGGCATCGGCGAGGGCACGGACGCCACCGAGCCCAACGCGGAGACCAGCACCCTGCCATTCACCGTCCTCCCCACCACGGGCGATTCTGCCCCGACCGGCGGCGAGGTCCGCATCGACGCCTCCGGCTCCAGCCAGTTCGTCTCCGGGCTGCTGCTGGTCGGCGCCCGCTTCGCCGAGGGCGTGCGCATCGTCCATACCGGTTCCTCCGTGCCCAGCAAGCCCCACATCGACATGACGATCGACATGCTCGCCGAGGCGGGCGTCGTCGTCGACACGAGCACAGAGGAAGCCACCGGCAACCCCACCTGGACCGTCCACCCCGGCCCCATCAAGGCCGTGGACTGGGTCATCGAACCGGACCTCTCCAACGCCACGCCGTTCCTCGCCGCGGGCGCGCTGACCAAGGGGGCGGTGAACATCCCGCACTGGCCTGCCGAAACCACCCAACCAGGCGACCAGATCCGCCCCATCCTCGAAGCGATGGGCGCGACCGTCACCCTGGCAGACGGCACCCTGACCGCCAGCGCCACCGGCCCCCTGCAGGGCGTGGACTGGGACATGGGCGACATCGGGGAGCTCACCCCCACCGTCGCAGCCCTGGCAGCACTGGCCACCACCGAGACCCGCCTGCGGGGTATCGCCCACCTGCGCGGGCACGAAACCGACCGCCTCCACGCCCTCGCCGCGGAGATCAACGCGCTCGGCGGAAACGTCGCCGAAACCGAAGACGGCCTGCGCATCACCCCCGCCCCCCTGGCCGGCGCCCGCTGGCGCTCCTACGCCGACCACCGGATGGCCACCGCCGGCGCCATCATCGGCCTGCTGGTCCCCGGCGTGGAAGTCGAGGACGTCGCCACCACCGCCAAGACCATGCCCGGCTTTGAGCACATGTGGGCCCAGATGCTGGACGGCACCGACACCAACGCTGCCAGCGGCACCGGGGAGGCTTAAGCGATGGCGCGCTACCAGTGGGATGAATCCGACGTTCGCGTGCGCCCCAACCGCCGGGGGTCGCGGCCCCGCACCAAGCAACGACCCAAGCACAAGGACGCCAAGTGGGGCATGGTGATCTCCCGCGACCGCGGCCGCTGGGGCGTGGTCCTAGACGAGACCGGCGTGGAGGTCACCTGCATGCTCGCCCGGGAGATGGGGCGCACCCCCATCGTCGTCGGCGACCGCGTCGGCGTGGTGGGCGATACCTCCGGCCGTAAAGACACGCTGGCACGCATCGTCCGCCAGGCTGAGCGCGACACCGTGCTGCGCCGCACCGCGGACGACACCGACCCCTACGAGCGCATCGTCGTCGCGAATGCGAAGAACCTGCTGATCGTCACCGCCGTCGCCGACCCGCCACCGCGGGCCGGGTTCGTCGAGCGCGCCCTGATCGCTGCCTTCGTCGGTGGCCTGCAGCCCGTGCTGTGCCTGACGAAGACCGACCTGGAAGACCCGGAGGCCTTCGCCGCCGAATTCCGGGACCTGAACGTGCCCGTGCACTACACCGGCACCAGCAACGAGCTGGCAGATCTCACCGAGGTCATCACCGGCGAGGTCTCTGCCCTGATCGGTCACTCCGGCGTGGGTAAGTCCACGATGGTCAACCGGCTGGTTCCGGACGCCGACCGGGAAACCGGGGACGTCTCCGGGGTCGGCAAGGGCCGCCACACCTCCACCCAGTCCGTCGCCCTGCCCCTTTCCGGTGGCGGCTGGATCATCGACACCCCCGGCATCCGCAGCTTCGGGCTGGCTCACGTGGACCCAGATACCGTGGTGCAGGTCTTCGACGACCTGCGTGAGGTCGTGCAGGATTGCCCCCGCGGCTGCACGCACCTGGGCCCGCCAGCGGACCCGGAGTGCGCGCTCGACACCCTGGAGGGCGCCTCCGGGCGCCGAGCCGCCGCGGTACGCCGCCTGCTGACCGCGCTGCGCAGCAACAACGAGTGGGAGCTCCCCTTCGAGACGGAATAGCCAAATAGCCCGGGCAGGCTATAGAAGAAACAAGCCCGCGTGGGCCGCCGAATTGGCGGCGCACGCGGGCTGTGCCTTGTCGCGTAACTTCAGTAGCTTCCCGCTACATCAGGTCGACGAGCACCCCCAGCTCCTTGCTGTCGTACCAGCTCATGAGGTTATCCTCACAGTCCCCCAGCGCGAGCTCCGCGTCCTCATCCCCCAGGTCCGCATCATCGATGCACTCCTTGGCCCGCTTCGTGGCCGCTTCCGCATCCTCGTCATCGGTGTGGATCGCGCGCAGCTGCGTCAGCTCCAGCTGAGCGGGGGCCACACGCAGCACGGACTCCCCGCCAGTCGGATCGGCGGTGAGGTTGGCGTCCGGAATATCCGCAGCCAAGACGACCCGACGGTTCGGGAAGGCCTCCTTGGCACCGGAGGCGTCCTCCGTCGCCAACAGCCGCAACGACGCACGCGCGGCGTCCAGGAAGGCCGTGTACTCCAGCTCCTCGTCATCCCCGGAGGTGTAGAAATCGCGCACCGCCTGCGTCAGCCCGAACACCACCCCGGAACGGATCGGCAGCACACCTTCGCGGGCGAAATCCGCGAGCATGGCGTGGGTCGCTGGGATGAAAACGCGCATCCTAGAACTCACCCTCCAGCTCGAAGATGTTCTGCACTTCGACGATCATCCGGTCGAACTGCTGGTAATACACGCCGATCATGCCGGCCTCCACCGCGCCCTTGACGTTGATGATGGAATCATCCACCAGCACCAGGTCGTTCACGGGCAGCTCCAGGCGGCTCGCTACCTCCTGGAAGATCTTCTCGTCCGGCTTCTCGACGCCGACCTCGCCGGAGAGGACGACGGTGTCCACGTAGCCGTCCTTCTCCCACTGACGGATCGGGTCAGAGGAAGCGTCATCCGGCGCGTTGGAAACGATGGCCACGGCCAGTCCCTCCTCGCGGACAGCACTCAGCAGCTTGCGCCAGCGGCGGCGGTCTTCTTCGGCTCCATCGAGCACACCATTATGGTCAACAACTAGTCCTCGCATGCCCTATATTCTGCCATTTTCCGCCACCGGCGCGCAGCCCTCGGCTACGCTGGGGCGCACGGGCTGCGCGCATCGGGGGATGCGCGGGAGGCAGCGTGGGGACAAGGGGGAAAGATGACGAGCCCAACACTGACTAAAGCGGCTAGCCGCGGGGCTGAGACCAGCGCATCACAAGTGGCCACGCGAGGTGGGCAGCATAGTGGCGGGGTGCAGCCGGCCGGGGAGAAACCGTCCGCGAAGAAGCCGAAGAAGATCCCGCCGCTGGCGTCCGTACCGAAGCCGGGATATAACTTCCTGCGCGTCCCTGCGGGGCTGCAGGCGGATGGGCCAGCCGCGCGCTTTCTCACCGCACAAGCGCCAGCGGCGGCAATCGAGAGCGCCCCGCCGGCCGCTGCGCAATACACTTCACAGAGCACCCCGCAGAACACCGTGGACCTAGCGACGCTGAGCCGCTGGATCGTCCTGTGGTTGGAGGCGAGGGAAGGCCGGCGCGCGCCGATGAGCCTCCGGCGCGGGCCCTACTCCCCGGCCGTCATCGAGGACCTGCGTCGCGCCACCAGCCCCACCACCGGCGGTGCGCGCCTGCTGCGGGTACACGCCCAGAAAACCCGCTTCGGGCAGATCCGCTTCTCCGCCTCCGCGTTCTACGACGGTCGCGTGCGCGCCATCGCAGGCTTCCTCGACGACGGCGAAGGCCGGCCCGGTACCCGTTCCCCGCAACGTTCGCGGGGCGAGCTCCGTGCCGGCCTGTGGCGGGTGGAACACATCCACCTGATCTAGCTAGTCGCCGCCTAGCTGGCTTCCGATCCGCGCGGCCAACCTCAGCGCAGGGTTAGCCGCCGATGGTGTGTTCCGGCTTAGCGTTCTCGCCGCCGTGGCCCTCGGCCGGGTCCTCCACCTGGAAGGCGCCCGCCTGGGCGAGTTGCGTGCGCACCAGGAAGAGCTGACGGATCGTCTCCTCGCGAATGCCCTCCTTCATACGGTTGAACATGTCGCCGCCCTCGCGCTGGTACTCCACCAGCGGGTCACGCTGCGCCATCGCGCGCAGGCCGATGCCCTCCTTGAGGTAATCCATCTCGTAGAGGTGCTCGCGCCACTTCTGGTCCACGACGTTCAGCAGCACGCCGCGCTCCATGCCGCGCATCTGCTCCTCGCCGCCCATCTCGATGACGGCGTCCTCCAGCTTGTCGTACTGCGCATTCGCATCCGCCAGCACGGCCTCCAGCAGCTGGGAGGAGCTCAGCTCGCCCGGCTTGCCGTACTCGCTGCCGGAGATCAGGGACTCGTAGCTCATGGTCGGGCCGTACAGGGACTGCAGCGCCTGCCACAGCTCATCCAGGTCCCAGTCCTCCACGTAACCCTCGGCGGTCGCCGCGGTGACGTACGCGGTGATCGTGTCCTCCAGCATCCCGCGAATCTGACGCTGCACGTCCTCGCCCTCGAGGATCTGGCGGCGCTCGGCGTAGATCACCTTGCGCTGCTCGTTCATGACCTCGTCATACTTCAGTACGTTCTTACGCATCTCGAGGTTCGCGGCCTCCACCTGGGCCTGCGCGCCCTTGATGGCGTTGGTGACCATCTTCGAGTCGATCGCCTCGTGGTCCGGGATGTTCAGGCGAGTCATCATCGCCTCCATGGACTGGCCCACGAAGCGGGTGATCAGGTCGTCGCGCATCGAGAGGTAGAAGCGGGTCTCGCCCGGGTCACCCTGACGTGCGGAACGACCGCGCAGCTGGTTATCGATGCGGCGGGACTCGTGGCGCTCCGTGCCCAGCACGTAGAGGCCACCGGCCTCGCGGACCTCCTCGGCCTGCTGCTTCGACTTCTCGCGGGCCTTGATGATCTCCTCATCCCAGGCCTCCTGGTAGGCCTCCGGGTCCTCCACCGGGTCGAAACCGCGCTCGCGCAGGTCCTGGTCGGCGATGATATCCGGGTTGCCACCCAGCACGATGTCCGTACCACGGCCGGCCATATTCGTCGCGACGGTCACCGCACCCGGCAGGCCAGCGCGGGCGACGATCTCCGCCTCCTGCTCGTGGTACTTCGCGTTCAGCACGTTGTGCTTAATGCCGCGGCGCTGCAGCAGCTTCGACAGGTACTCGGAACGCTCCACGGAGGTGGTACCGACCAGCACCGGCTGGCCCTTCTCCACGCGCTCGGCGATGTCCTCGGCGGCCGCCTCGAACTTCGCCTCCTGCGTCTTGTAGATCAGGTCCACGTTGTCGACGCGCTGGTTCTCGCGGTTCGTCGGGATCGGAGCCACGTCCAGCTTGTAGGTCTGCTTCAGCTCCGCAGCCTCGGTCTCTGCGGTACCGGTCATGCCGGACAGCTTGTCATAGAGGCGGAAGTAGTTCTGCAGGGTGATCGTCGCGAGAGTTTGGTTCTCGTTCTTGATCTCCACGTTCTCCTTGGCCTCGATGGCCTGGTGGATGCCCTCGTTGTAGCGGCGCCCGTCCAGGATGCGGCCAGTGAACTCGTCGACGATCATGACCTCGCCGTCGCGGACGATGTAGTCCTTATCCCGGATGAACAGCTCCTTAGCCTTGATGGCGTTGTTCAGGTAGCTGACCAGCTGGGAGTGCTCCGGGGCGTAGAGGTTATCGATGCCGAGCTGGTTCTCGACGAACTCAACACCCTCCTCCTTCACGCCGATGGTCTTCTTCCGCTCGTCGACCTCGTAGTGGATGTCGCGGGTCAGGCGCGGGGCGATGCGCGCGAACGCGGTGAACCACTGGGAGGATCCCTCCACCGGACCGGAGATGATCAGCGGGGTGCGGGCCTCGTCGATAAGGATGGAGTCGATCTCGTCGACGATGGCGTAGTGGTGGCCGCGCTGCACCAGGTCGTCGAGGGAGTGCGCCATGTTGTCGCGCAGGTAGTCGAAGCCGAACTCGTTGTTCGTGCCGTAGGTGATGTCCGCGTTATAAGCCTCGCGGCGCTCCGCCGGGCGCTTCTCGGAGAGGATCACGTTGGTGCTCAGCCCCAGGAAGTGGTGGACACGGCCCATCCACTCGGAGTCACGCTTCGCGAGGTAGTCGTTCACGGTAACGACGTGGACGCCCTTGCCCTCGAGGGCGTTGAGATAAGCGGGAAGCACACTGGTCAGGGTCTTACCCTCACCGGTCTTC
>DWUR01000113.1 GCA_019120635.1 Candidatus Corynebacterium intestinavium
CCCGCGCTTCCTCAGCCCGGAGGACACTGACCCGCAGACCTACTCCCTGCGCATCCGCAACACCAGTCCCGGCACCATCCGGGGGCTCACGCTGAGCCTGAAAACCGCCCCCGCCGCCGGCAGCCCCGCCCAGGTCCGCACCTCCCTACTCTCCAACAGCGGCGAGTACCCGCACAGCTCCCCTGCGCGCCCACTGCAGCGCAGCAACGGCACGGAAGTCTCCCTGGGGCCGGGCGAAACCGCCGACGTGGACGTCCGCCTCGTCCGCGACCCTTCCTTTAAGGACGACGACGCCACCCCAACGCCCGAAAACCCCACCGGCGAAACAACGGGCCCAGCTGGGGCCTTGGCGCCGATGAGCTTCGGGCTGCCGGACACCGCGCAGGCCGGAACCTACCCACTCATGTTCGCCCTCGGCGGCACGCCCGGGACAGCTGACGGCGCCGATGGTGGGGGAGAGGCCGCCGGAGAACAGGCAGCACAGGGAACGGAGCT
Source organism: Candidatus Corynebacterium intestinavium (assembly GCA_019120635.1). Taxonomy (GTDB): domain Bacteria; phylum Actinomycetota; class Actinomycetes; order Mycobacteriales; family Mycobacteriaceae; genus Corynebacterium; species Corynebacterium intestinavium. Next base: position 496 of record DWUR01000113.1, read on the forward strand.
GCTCGCGGTAACCCGCGCGACAGCCGTCGTCACCCCGGAAGAGAAGAAGGAAGAAGGGGACACGGACAGCACCGCGGATGGCAACGCCCAGGCCCCGGCCGGGGAGGGGAGTGGCGCCTCCGGCACCCCGTTGACCTTCCTGTGGCCTATTGGTGGCGAAACGCATGCCACGCCCGGCGCGGTCGGTGATGCCCCCGAACCCGCCGAGCTCTACCTCAGCGAGGACTCCCTCGGTGAGCAACTGAAGGAGGGCGGGCGGCTGCGCACCCTCCTGGACAGCTACCGCAGCGCACTCGACGGCCCGCAGGGGACCAAGATCCGCGAGGCCAGCTGCCTGGCGATCGACCCCGACCTGCTGCAGACCGTGGAACGCATGGCCGACGGCTACCGGGTGGGCGGGAGCGCCCCGAAGCCCGTCGAGGAGCGCAAACGGCTCCGCGACTCCTGGGGAGACATCTTCAACACCAAGGATCGCTCCGAACCCGGGGCGCAGGATAAGGCCGCCGCGGCATGGCTCGGCGACCTGCGGGAAACCGCCAAAAAGAGCTGCGCCGTCGCGCTGCCCTACGGCGGTGCGGACATCAATACCACCGCCCAAGCCACCGGACCCACCAACCCGGAGGGCGGCTCCGACGCCTCCACCAGCGCAGCCTGGCTCAGCATGCACACCCTCGGCCGGGGCGCTGCCACCATCCACGAGATCCTCGGCACCACCCCAGTGGCCAATATCGCCATCCCCAGCAGTGGCTACCTCACCCCAGAGGCCCTGCCCTACCTCGCCGCCGCGAAGATGGACCCCGCCGCGGCGGAGGCCGACCTCTCCCGCCGCTTCGAGAACACCCTCAAGGGCCAGGCGATCCTGCCCACCCTGGACCCCAAGGTGCCAGTCACCGCGCTCGTCGCGAACAACACCCTGCTCACCCAGCAGGCCGCCCAGAACCCCGACACCTCGGGGGAGGAGAGGCAAGATCCCGCGACCCAGCAAGCTGACCAGCAGTGGAACGACCGCCTGCTGAAGCTCAACGATGCCGGCAGCCTCCGCGCGCTGCGCTACTCCGGCGACCTCGGCACCGTCCTGGCCGCCACCGGCACCCGCCCCAACACCACGGGCTACTCCAACCCCCAGTCCCGCTTCGACGCCAACGCGGACTCTGAGGCCACCCGCATGTCCACCGCCCTGGCCGTGCTCCAGCAGGAACTCGCCAGCCCCGAGCCGATCCTCGCCGTCCCGCCCGGCCAGTGGGAGGTCGACGAGCAGGACGCCACCGCCCTCATGGACTACATCGAGCAGGCCTTCGCCACCGGGCAGGCCGCCCCGGCCTCCCTGGACGACGCGCTGCGCCCCCGTGGCCTGAAGAACTCCGAGCTGGCGCTCGGGGAGGTCACCCAGCCCTTCGCGGACCCCGGGAAACCCACCGCGGCACTCGCGCCACAGCTGGCGACCCTGGCCGACCGGATCCGCAGCCTCACCCTCATGATGGCCAACTCCCGGAAGATCGCGCTGACCCGCGAGCAGTTCACCCGCCCGATCCTCACCGACCTGGCGCGAGCCACCAGCAACTACGGCACCCGCAACCCCGCCGAACAGGCAGCTGCTAGCCAGCGCGCCGCCGCCCGCGTCGCCGGTGCGGCCGAGACCGCAGACGCCCTGCGCAACTCGGTGACCCTGCTACCACCCGGCAACGTCTTCACCCGAACTTCCGAGGCCGCACCACTGATCGTCGCCGCCCAAAACGGCCTCCCGCTGCCCGTGCCGGCGAAGATCCGCTACCGCAACACCCTCGACGAGCACGCCGGGCACCCCGCCACCATCCTGGAATCCGACGCGCAGATGATCCCGGCGCGCGGCTCCCTCACCGTGTCGATCGACCTCGGGGCCGCGAACCGCCGCAGCGACCTCGACCTGTGGCTCGCCAGCCCCAACGACAAGCGAATCAGCGATTCCGTGCAGGTCAGCGTGCACTCCAGCCCCAATATCCCGCTGGATAAGATGATCCTCCTGCTCACCATCATCGCGGGCGCGGGCATCGGCGGGAAGCTCCTCCTGGACCGCAAGCGCCGCCGCACCCGGCGCCGCTAGCGCCGCCGCAGCAACGCCGCCGCGCACCCCGATTGATGCCCCGCCGAGCACCCCACCGCAGCCAACGGCCAATAAGAAGCCAGCGATAAGCCAGGCTTTCAACTTCAACGAACACGGTGTAAAACCCGTCACAGGCAGCGAAAACCCGCCAATCGAGCGCGTTTCTGGTTAGGAAACGCACCCAATGTCGGCGAAGATGGATTCTGTGACTACCCCAGACGTTCCCGAGGATTCCGCTGACAGCGCAGGCCACGGCAGCACGCCACCACCCAAGCCACCCGCAGGCCAGCGCGGCCGCTTCATCGAAGCACGCCCGCCCGCGCTGGCCCCGCAGGCGCGCGAAGAAGCCGACGCACCGGAAACAACGGACGACTACTCCTCGCTGAGCGTCGCCCCCTCTCAGCACGGCCAGGAACCAGAAGACACCACGCCCGAGTCCCCAGCCGCCCCGGCCGTGGACTTCCGCCGGCCGGCCTCGGAGATCCACCTGGCCAATGAGCGCCAGGCCTATGACCAATACGAGTTCGGCCTCGCAGGGGAACTCGGCCACTCCGCCGACCCGGGGGCTGACCCCGCGGGCCGCCAGTACCGCGCCAGCTCCCAACCGGCCCGCACACCCGCCCGCGCCCTCGTCGGCGCCGGGGTCGGAACCGGCGCCGCAACGGGTGCACGCAGCACCGCCGGAGCAGGCGCCCGCGCCGCAGCCAACGGCGCCGCATCTACCGGGAGCCCAACCGGAACGGCAGGCACGGCCGGCAGCAGCCCCGCAGCCACCGCAACCAGCGGCGGCAGCGACGTCGTCCCACCGGAGGAAGAAACCCCAACGGACCGCACCGCCGCAGCCGCGGCGGAACAGGACAAGCAGAACGAACAGCCCTCGGACGCGGACGTCGTCCGCACCGGCGGCTCCATGGCTATCGCGACCCTCCTGTCGCGCATCACCGGCTTCCTGCGCACCGTCCTCATCGGCTCCGCGCTGGGTGCGGCCGTCGCCTCCGCATTCAACACGGCGAACACCCTCCCGAACCTCATCACGGAGCTCGTCCTCGGCGCGGTGCTGACCTCCCTGGTCGTCCCCGTGCTCGTCCGAGCCGAGAAGGAAGACCCCGACCGCGGCGAAGCCTTCATTCGAAGACTTCTGACGATGACGTTCAGCATCACCGTCATCATCAGCCTCCTCGCCGTCGGCGCGGCCCCCTGGCTGATCAGACTCACACTTGACCAAGACGGCCAGGTCAACGTGCAAATGGCGACAATGTTCGCCTACCTGGTGCTCCCGCAGATCTTCTTCTACGCCATGTTTGCCGTGTTCATGGCCGTGCTGAACACCAAGGGAGTATTCAAACCCGGCGCGTGGGCGCCCGTGGTCAACAACCTCGTGACCATCACCGTCCTCGGCGGCTACCTGCTGCTGCCCGAGGATACGAAGCTCCAGCCCACCGACCACGTCACCATCAGCGACCCGCACGTGCTGCTGCTGGGGCTCGGAACCACCCTCGGTGTGGTCTTCCAGGCGGTGATCATGGTGCCCTACCTCCGCAAGGCGGGCATCAACCTGCGACCCCTGTGGGGCGTGGACGAGCGCCTGCGGAACTTCGCCGGCATGGGCGTGGCGATCGTGCTGTACGTGGCGATCTCCCAGGTCGGTTGGGCCGTCAATAACCAGATCGCCTCCAGCGCATCCGGGGACGCCCCGACGATCTACATGAACGCCTGGCAGCTGCTGCAGATGCCCTACGGCGTCATCGGCGTGACCCTGCTGACCGCCGTCATGCCGCGCCTGTCCCGCAACGCCGCCGACGGCGACGATAAGGCCGTGGTCCGGGACCTCACCGTCGCCACTCGCCTGACCATGTTCGCGATGATCCCCATCATCGTGTTCATGACCGCATTCGGCGGGGTCATCGGACCGGCACTGTTCGCCTACCGCTCCTTCTCCATGGAGACCGCGAGCGTGCTGGGTTGGACCGTCTCCTTCTCCGCCTTCACGCTCATCCCGTATTCCCTGGTGCTGCTGCACCTGCGCGTGTTCTACGCACGCGAGGAGGTCTGGACCCCGACCTTCATCATTGCCGGCATCACGATCACCAAGATCGCGCTGGTCTCCATCGCGCCGTTCATCGCCACCGAGCCGCGACTCGTCGTGGTGCTGCTGGGTGCTGCCAACGGCTTCGGCTTCGTCACGGGCGCGATCATCGGCGTGCTGCTGCTGCGCCGTTCCCTGGGCAACCTCAACTCCCGCGAAGTGATGCACACCAGCATCTGGGCCGTCGGCGCCTCCCTCGTCGGCGCGCTCGTCGCCTGGCTGGTGGACTTGGTTCTCACCAACACGATCATCACCCCCGGCCAGAACCCGGGCTTTTTGATCCGCCTGGTCATCACCGGCCCGGTCTTCCTCATCGCCACCGGCGTGGTCATGGCGCGCTCCAAGCTGCCCGAGGTGCTCACCGTCGGCTCCGCGCTCTCCCGTGTCCCTGGTATCGGCCGTTTCTTTTCCGGACGTCAGGCCGACGAGGAACCGGGCTCCGCCGCAGAGCGCATGGCTCCCACCCCGCTGGGCCCCGCAGAGGCCGCCCGCGAGGCTGCCGTGGCCAACTCCCTGCTACCGCCCCTGCCGCCACTGTCCGCAGGGCGCGTGCGCGGCCCACGCCTGGTGCCCGGCGCGCCAATCCTGGACGGGCGCTA